>JAAFHP010000044.1 GCA_013298405.1 Alphaproteobacteria bacterium
CGCAGCCCTAGCACCACTTCCCCAACAAGAAAGCACTGATCAAGAAAAACTGTCGTTAAGCGAGGTTCTTGGTAGTAATTTATCACTAAATCTCACAAAGCCTGATGGTGATGGTGCAGAAGTTCAGGTTGCTGGTGAAAATCACAGCGATATGGTCAAAGCTGATCCTTGTTGCGGTGGGTGCATAATGTTGTAATCGTTTTTTGATGGTGCATGTAGACCTTTGAGTGAGTTTTCCTTATTTTCCATAATATGGATTATGTAATCAAGCAAATAACTCTACCAAGTAGCATAATAATTAATAATGAGGGCTGTGTTGATATTTCTTTTTCTGATTTAGCTTGACCTAACAATTCAAAAAATACTAGCAAGTTGTTTTAGGTGAAAAATTGGCTCAATCCCTTGTTTCTTTTCTTTTGATGAACAATACATTGAAGTAAAACCCAATTTAGCTGCTTCTTTTATTCTTGAGTCAGATTGTGCTACTTTTCTTACTTCTCCTGAAAGCCCAACCTCACCAAAAAAGATACTCCCCTTGGGAAGTGGTAAATTCTTAGCAGCAGAAATTAGCGCCGCAGCAACAGCTAAATCACCAGCGGGTTCAGATATTTTCATGCCGCCAGCGACGCTTAAATACACTTCGTGACTTGCTAAATTTAAGCCAAACCTAACAGCTAGAACTGCAATCATCATAGATAATCTATTGATATCCCATCCCACTACGGATCTTCTAGGAGTTGCCATATTAGTAGGCGCAATCAAGGCTTGTATCTCAACTAAAATTGGCCTTGACCCCTCTATTCCTGCAAACACTGCGCTACCACTTATTGCGTTCTCTCTATCCATTAAGAACATCTCAGAAGGATTTGTAATTTCAATCAAACCTTTAGAAGTCATTTCAAATACACCTATTTCATTCACACCACCAAATCTGTTTTTTATAGAACGTAGTATTCTAAAATGATTATTATGGTCACCTTCAAAATAAAGCACGGTATCAACCATATGTTCTAGGACCTTAGGGCCTGCTAATTGGCCATCTTTGTTAACATGACAGGCAATGAATAAGGCAATATTATTTTGTTTTGCATAATTTATTAATTGATGAGAGCAAGATCTTATTTGTGAGACTGTACCTGGTGAAGAGGCTATATTAGAAGAAGATACAGTTTGTATGGAATCAATAACAACCATATCTAAATTTTTCTTGTTTTTATCTATGGTTGATATGATATCTTCAACATTACCTGATGCTACAATACCAGTTTTGTCGTTTGTTACACCAAGTCTACTTGCCCTGAGCTTAATTTGATTTGTTGACTCTTCACCTGTAACATACAAACATCCCAAATTATTTTCAGATAGACTAGTTGCTAGCTGCAATAATAAAGTTGATTTACCAATACCTGGATCACCTCCTATAAGAATAACACTACCTGCAACTATTCCTCCTCCTAGAACCCTGTTTAATTCTTCTATTGGGGTTTTAGTTCTTGTTGTATTCTCCGTGCTATTAGCTAGTGAATCTATTTCTTGCACTACTCCCTTCTTTGATGGGGTAACTTTATCACTGGATTGAATATCTTCGACAATTGTACCCCACTCTAAACAATCTGGGCATTGACCTAGCCATTTACTGACCATGCTTCCACAATTTGTGCATGAATAAACTGTCTTATTTCTGCTCATATCTTACAAGTACCAATTTTACGTTACCATACAACCTTTCCTTCACTAATACAAATTCAGAAGAAATTGATAAATTCTCTTTTTTCCCCAGTTCAAGTGCAATTAAGGCCCTATCCTCTAACCAACCTTTAGAGCGCAGTGAATCGAGAGTTTTGCCAATTAGTTCATTATGGTATGGTGGATCCATAAAAACAAGGTTGAATTTTTCATTTGATTGTGGCAGATGCCCAGCATCTAAACATAATGTTCTAATACTACCCTCCTCGCCTAATTGCTTGGCAAAAGACATTGCGCTATTTAGATATTCTTTATTTATATCAACCATAGTAGCACTACTAGCCCCCCTTGAAATAGCTTCAAAAGATAGGCTTCCAGTACCAGAATATAGATCTAAGACCTTTGCAGTTTCTATAACATTATCATTTATAAATTGCCCAGAGGATAATATACTAAATAACGCTTCTCTAAATTTGCTTGTAGATGGTCTATGAACAAAGCTCTTAGGGGGTGTAATGACTCTATTTTTGTATTTGCCTGATATAATCTTCATCAATTATTACCTCTTTATACTCACCAGGGTTTAATTTATCTAAACTATATTTGCCATAACTTGTTCTAATTAAGCGATTCACTTCAAAACCGAAATGCTTGAATATATTTCTAATTTCTCTATTTTTTCCTTCGGTTAAAATTACTTCATACCAAGAATTTGATCCAGTATTATTAATCAGTCTGATCAATTTAGGGTTATAGTATATACCATCTATTACTATTCTTTTATCAGCTATGTCAATTGGTCTACCACGACCAAAGACTCTTACTTTATAAATTCGTTCAATTTTGTTTTGAGGAGATTCGAAATACCTCGCTAAATTACTGTCATTAGTCAGTAGTAGCAACCCTTCACTATTTATATCCAATCTACCAACTGATATAACCCTAGGCAGTTTGTCGCCTATTTCTTCAAATACATTCCTTCTTCCTTGAGGGTCTTTATGCGTAGTTATTAAACCAGTTGGTTTGTAATATACCCATAGTCTTGAGCGATCTGGCGTATGTATTTGATTACCATCAACACAAACTACATTATTTTCATCGACATTTAAGGCTGGTGAAGTAATTATTGTACCATCAACTGAAATGCTTCCCTGCTCTATTAATTTTTCTGCTTGCCTTCTTGAGCATATCCCGCAATCTGCAATATATTTTGCAATTCGCATTTAAATAACTATATTAATGATTTTTTTAGGAATGATAATAAATTTTTTAATCGCAAGTGATCCAATATGCTTTGATATAGAGTCTATATTTAATGCAACCTCTTTGATTCTTTCTTCATCATCGCTAGTATCAAATTCATGAGTTGCTCTTAGTTTACCATTTATTTGAATAGCAATAATATACGTATCTGATTTTAATTTATTCTCATCAGCAACTGGCCACAAAGTAGAATAAAGAGGTGCAGTATTGCCTAATTTTTGCCACAACTCCTCAGTAACATGAGGGATAAATGGGTTTAGAAGCCTAATTATAATCTCAAAAGCTACTTTTACAGAATTATAGTCAGGTTCTTTAGCAATAAGCTCATCATTTGCGGCATTTGATAGCTCTCTAATTCTTGCAATTGCCTTGTTTAGATGGTAGGCATATATATCTTCTGTAACACTCTTAATCGTACGATGTATTAAGCTATCTAGCTTAGGATTATGCGGTGGATTTTGCCATTTATGCGATATTATCTTATCAATATTTTGTACTAATTTATTAATGAATCTTTTGCAGCCATCAAGACTTGCCGCAGACCATTCTAAATCTTTTTCTGGAGGGCTATCTGAAAGCACAAAAAGCCTGATACTATCAGCTCCATGAGTATTAAGCATTCCTTCAAGATCGATTGTATTAAGCTTTGATTTGCTCATTTTCTCAATCTTTCCTTTGTATACTTTCTCGCCAGTCTCATGATGCTTACATTCCCCATCTTTTTCAATCACTTGCGTTGGAGAAATCCACTTCCCATTCTGATCTTGATATGTTGCATGCAATACCATACCTTGTGTAAGCAACTTCTTAAATGGTTCTCTAACATTTATATATCCAACATCAGACATAGCTTTTGTAAAGAATCTTGCATAAAGCAAGTGTAAAATAGCATGCTCAATTCCACCTATATACTGATCAACGGGCATCCAATATCCACAATCATCTTTATCGACCATATCCTTAGCTTCATTATTGCAAAATCTTGCAAAATACCACGAGGATTCAAAGAATGTGTCGAATGTATCAGTTTCCCTTTGCGCTACAGCAGAACATTTTGGACAATTTACCTTTTTCCAAGTTGGGTGCATATCAAGCGGATTACCAGGCTTATCAAATGTTATATCTTCAGGTAGAGTAACTGGTAAATCACTAGATGGTACCGGAACAACGCCGCAAGTCTTACAGTGAATAATTGGTATAGGACACCCCCAGTATCTTTGTCTTGAAACCCCCCAATCCCTTAGGCGGTAATTAACTTCACCCGTACCTATGCCCATTTCCTCAAATTTCTTGATAATCTCTTGCCTTGCTCTTGCTACAGTCAAACCATCTAAAAATGAGGAATTAATCATAATATCTTCAAGTTCGTAAATGTAAGCAGATTTGCTTAAATCAATATCGTGATTATTACTTTTTACTATTTGCAGAACTTGTAATTTTTCTTCTACTTGCGTTAGTTCATAATCTCTTTGATCATGAGCAGGACAGCCATATATAGCGCCACTTCCGTATTCCATTAATACGAAATTAGCTAGTATAATCGGTAATTTTATATTCTTATCAAATGGATGAAGTGCATATAGCCCTGTAAATACGCATTCTTTTTCTTCTTTTTGAGTATCGCTTTCAGAGGTTGAATGGTGGGAGTATTTATCAATAAAACACTCTATCTCTATGTTTTTTTGTATTTTTTGCACCAAGGGGTGATTGTATGCTACAGCAACAAATGTTGCACCGAATATTGCTTCAGGCGTAGTGGAATAAACTTCAATTTTATCTTCTAGCCCATCAACCTCAAAACTAAACCTTGCACCATGAGATTTACCAATCCAATTTCTTTGCATTAGTTTTACATTTTCTGGCCATTCATCAAGGCTATCAATATCACTTAGCAATTCATCAGCGTAATCTGTAATTCTCAAGAACCATTGTTTTAAATTTTTCTTTTCTATTTTTGCTCCAGATCTCCACCCTCTTCCATCAACCACTTGTTCGTTGGCAAGTACGGTATTATCAACTGGGTCCCAATTAACAACCGACTCTTTTTGATAAGCAAGATTTTTGGCTAGTAAATCGATAAAAAATTGTTGCTCATGTTTATAATATGACGGATGGCAACTTGCTAATTCCCTACTCCAATCATATGAAAGTCCAACATTTTTAAGCTGATCTTTCATTGAATCAATGTTGGCATACGTCCAATTTGCGGGATGGACTTTATTGCTAATTGCAGCATTTTCAGCTGGCAAACCAAAAGCATCCCATCCCATTGGGTGCATTACATTAAAACCTTGAGCTTTAAAAAACCTCGCTATAACATCACCAATAGAGTAATTTCTTAAATGCCCGACATGAATTTTGCCAGAAGGATAAGGAAACATCTCTAGAACATAATATTTTGGCTTGGATTTATCATTAAGGGCAGCAAAAGCATTATTATCATGCCATATTTTTTGCCATTTTTTTTCTATTGATAAAATATCCATAAGATTTATCTCGCGGATTGCAGATATAAATCTCTAGCCTTGCGGATAATTTTACCTTCAAGAACTTTTGAAACCGAAGGGGCAACATTTTCTTGTGACCATTTATTCCCCATTTTTTTTCTTTCAAAAGCAATAACTTCAATACCTTCCGGTGTAATCAAGTCGTCTTTAATATAAACAGTAACTTTAAATTGAGCATTACTTTGATCTTTCGGTGTATACCATTCGGTTATAATGATACCAGCTTTGCTATCTACTGATGCTAAAGGAGTGAATTTCAGCACTTCTATAGTCGCTTGATATAAATACTTGTTGATATTACCAACTTTTGATCTTGTTGACGTGCTTCTTTCTTTATTAGGTCTGAAAGTAATCCCTTCTCCACCTAAGATCGAGCCCATTTCTTCCATTTCTCTCTCAACTTTCGTTTGTGGATAATCACTAGCAAGTGCAGTACTACAAAAAGAAATACTGATTAATAAAAATAGAGACAAAATCGACTTTGAGTGCATAATAATTAAGTTATAAATAATTTAGATTTGGCTTATAGAAAATAGACTCTTATTGTTAGTTTGACAACATTTCTTTTACACCAGCTGATAAATCAAATAGCCTCTTTTTAAAATTACCTTTTGTAAGAGGGATATTTTCCATATTTAATTTGGACAATTCAGTATCATTTTTTGGTAAATATTGACTAATTTTTATAATCTCTTGATCTGTAGCACAATACGAACGAGGAATATCTAAACTTTGCGCACATTCCTCTCGTAATTGAAGAAAATAAGGCAAATAGCTATTTGACGTTAATTTGCTATTATAAGACATTTTTTTTAAAATCTTATCAATTTTAGGCTTATAAAACTCAGGGTCAAGTAATTTCTTAGCTCTACTGTTATATGTGTTCCACAGCTTTCTTCTGTCAATAGTTTGGCATAATTCGCGGTATAATGGTGGAAGGTATTCTACGTCTTTTATTGCATATTCAAGCAACTCATCAGTCAATGGTCTTTCGAGCCATTCAGCATTTTGCATTGTTTTATCTATGGTCACATTTAGAAGCTGTTTACATAGCCTCCCATAACCCATAACTTCATCAAGACCAATTACCCCCGCGGCAGTTTGGGTGTCGAATATATTCTCAGGAAGTTTGCCAAAAATATGTAAAAAAATGTCAAAATCTTGATCTGGTGCGTGAAAAACCTTACAAATATCCTTAGATAACAAAAGTTCTTTTAAAGGATTAAGGTCAGAAAGATTTAGGGCATCTATCGCTACTTTAGCTGAATGAGTCGCCACTTGCACTAAGCTTAATTTAGCGTAATATGTCTTTCTGCGATAAAACTCCGTATCCATGAAAATCACTTTCTCTACTGAAATTTCTGCACAAAAACTTTTAAATTCTTGTTGATCGCTTATAATTCTCATGAGTTTTCGATTGCCTAATAATGATTATTTATATATAAACTTAAAGCTAATTAAAATTATATCTAGAACATAATTTATGCATAAATACAGAAGCCATAATTGTAACGAACTAAGCATCAGTCATGCGGGTCAAGAAGTTAAACTATCAGGATGGGTCCACAGACGTCGCGATCACGGCAATCTTCTGTTCATAGATCTTAGAGATCATTATGGAATTACGCAAATAGTTTTTACAGATAACAACATAGATTTAAAAGACAAAGCGAGCTATTTAAGATATGAAAGCGTTATTACTATAGAGGGCATGGTAGTGGCAAGAACATCTGACACAGCCAACAAAGCAATGAGCACTGGTGAGATTGAAGTAGTTGCAAGTAGCTATTACGTAGAATCAGAAGCTGAAATGCTTCCATTTCAAGTGAACACTGATCAAGAAGCACCTGAAGAAACCAGGCTTAGGTATAGGTTTTTAGATTTACGAAGAGAAAAATTGCATAAGAATATTATACTAAGATCAGGCATTATTTCCGAACTAAGAAAATTAATGACTGGTTCAGGCTTTACCGAATTCCAAACGCCTATTTTAACCGCAAGTTCACCAGAAGGAGCAAGGGATTTTTTGGTGCCAAGTAGACTGCATCCTGGGAAATTTTATGCACTTCCTCAGGCGCCACAACAATTTAAGCAAATGCTGATGATGTCTGGGTTTGATAGGTATTTCCAAATCGCACCTTGCTTTCGAGACGAAGATGCAAGAGCTGATCGCTCTCCCGGTGAATTTTATCAACTAGATATTGAAATGTCGTTTGTTACTCAAGATGACGTATTTAGCACTATAGAGCCAATAATGTATGAAGTATTTACTAAATTTGGCAATAAAACCGTTTCAAAGCCACCTTTTGCAAGAATCCCTTACAATGAATCTATGCTCAAATATGGTTCTGATAAGCCGGATTTAAGAAATCCATTAATTATTTCTGATGTAACTGATATTTTTAAAGACTCTGAATTTAGTATTTTTAGAGAAGCAGTTAAAAAAGGTTCAGTAGTTAGAGCTATACCGGCTCCTAATACTGCAACCAAATCTCGTAAATTATTTGATGATATGATTGCTTTTGCAATCAGTGAAGGAGCTGGCGGACTTGGGTATATACAATTTACTGAAGATGGTGCTAAGGGACCCATAGCTAAGTTTTTGACTAATGATCAGTTAGAATCAATCAAAAAAATTGCTAATATTTCAAATAATGATGCCGTGTTTTTTTCTTGCTCGGATGAGCTTAGCGCTGCCAAAATTGCTGGTAAAGTAAGAGTAAAACTCGGCGTAGAACTTGAATTAATTACTGATGATAGGTTTGAATTTTGTTGGATAACAGACTTCCCTTTCTACGAAATAAATGAAGAAACAAAACAAATAGACTTTAGCCATAATCCTTTTTCTATGCCGCAAGGAGGTATAGAAGCACTTGAAAATGCTAAAATTAAAGAAGAACTGCTTAAAATAAAAGCTTATCAATATGATATAGTATGTAATGGTATAGAGTTGTCAAGCGGAGCAATTAGAAATCACAAACCTGAGCTTATGTATAAAGCTTTTGAAATAGCAGGTTATTCAAAAGATGATGTTGATAGAGAGTTTGGTGGCATGATTAGGGCATTTAAATATGGAGCACCACCGCATGGTGGAATTGCACCAGGAGTAGACAGGATAGTAATGCTGATTGCTGAAACTGCTAATATCAGAGAAGTCATTGCATTCCCAATGAATCAACAAGCTGAAGATATATTAATGCAAGCTCCGAGTGTTGTGAGTGATAAGCAGTTAAGGGAACTTAATATTATGCTGTCTCCTTCAGTAAAAAGTAAATTAGAAAAAAAGAATTAAGCCATCAAAGAGCACTAATAGCGATTTATTTGGTTATTTATTGACTGACTTTATTCGTACAGACTTGTGACTTATAGCCTTTTGTAGTAGTACTTATTAGTAATCAATACAAGTTATTATTATGTTACTAATTATAGGTTGGACAATTGTTGTTATTGGTATGTTCTTCGTGCTTTCTGGAAGTATAGCATTACTGCGTTTTCCTGATTTTTATACTAAAATCCATGGTGCAAGCGTTATTGAAAGTTGTGGAGCTCCAATTGTGCTTGTTGGCCTTGCATGCCTACACAACAATATCGCCTCTTCATTTAAATTAATAATTATGGCTGTTATCATGTTGATTTTATGCCCTGCTTCGACTTTTGCCATTGCCAGAGCATCAACTTTATACAAGATAGATAAAGACGGCAGAATAAAATAAGATTAAATTATGGATTTTTTCACAATAGCTTTTCAATTATCGTTTTCTTCTAACGTCGTATTACTATTTATTTTTTCCTTACTCCTTTCATTAAGCTGTATACAGTTAATTAAGAGTAAAACCTTACTTAATTCTATTATCGTTTTATCGGCCATTAGCTTTCTTTTGGTTTTGATATATTTATTAATGGATGCTCCAGATGTTGCGATGACAGAAGCGGCCATTGGAGCATGTTTGTCTACTTGTGTGCTTTTAAATATGACAAAGACCACAGGGCAAACTATAAAAAAACCAACTAATTACTATAAAATACTTGCAAGCATTTTGTGCTCGTCTCTTTTTATATTATTATGTTATGTAAGTACGGATTTAGAACAATTTGGAAATGCGAACGCCCCTGTTCATAATCATATTAGTCGTTATTATATAGAAAATACATATAAAGAAATCAGTATACCATCATTTGTAGCAGCAATATTAGCAAGCTACAGGGGTTTTGATACATTAGGTGAAACAACAGTAATCCTGATCGCAGGGCTAGCAGTTTTGGTCATTACTTCAAGGAAGAAAATAGATGCTTAAAGAATTCTCAGTTATTAGACTTGTCCTGTCATTTATTATACCACTTATTATTGTATATTCAATTTTTATCCAATTAAATGGTGAAATTTCACCTGGTGGAGGCTTCCAGGCCGGAGTGATATTTGCTAGTGCTCTCATTGGGTATGAATTAATTTCAGGAACTAATAAGTTTTTATATTATTTTAATATAGATTCTTTAAAAATAACTATGATATTAGGTGTATTAATTTATGCTTCAACTGGCTTAGTTTCATTACTATTTGATCACAATTTTTTAGATTATGATGCTCTAAATAATTCGCTCATATTTGGGCAGAAATTAGGTATTTTTATTATTGAAATTGGGGTTGGAATTACTGTTTCTGCTACTATGTGCTTGATATATATTTTGCTTAAAGAGGATTGATGATAAATTATTGGATCTACTACGTAGCAGTATTTGTACTTTGCTCTGGGTTATACATAATGATAACCAACGATAATTATATTAAAAAAATAATTGGTCTTGGACTCTTTCAAAACTCTGTTTTAGTATTTTATATTGCATTAGGTAAGGCAAAAGACGGAATAGTACCCATTGATTTGTGCAGCAGTGCTATTGATTGCAACTATATTTATACTAGCCCAATACCTCATGTGTTAATGCTCACAGCAATAGTAGTGGGTTTTTCCACTCTTTCAGTAGGTCTTGCTTTAATATTCCAAATAAAACGTGAATTTCAGACGATAAATGAGAGTGAAATAAAATGAAAATACTGCTTTTTCATTTTCCTGCTCTTGGCGCGATGATTCCATTTTTTGGTGCATTACTTGTAGCATTAATTAAGAATGAAAGAATTGCTTGGTTACTTAGCACAGGCACTATTCTACTTAGCACCATTTTATCAATACTAGCACTAGCTACAATCACAAACTCCCCCTACTCCTATTCCTTTGGTGGATGGCATGGCGCCACGGGAATTGAATATAAAATTGATTCTTTGAATCAACCTATAATAGTGATTTTGAATTTAATCATACTATTCTTTTTATTATTCACTAAGGAGTTAATGACAAAAAGTGTAACAGCTTATATAGAAACCAACAGAAGAAACCTAGTTTATAGCCTTTTATTGTTTGCTCACACTGGATATATAGGCGTAATAAGTACCAACGATTTGTTTAATGCCTACGTATTTATCGAAATCTCATCACTTGCAACTTATGTTCTCATTTCAAAAGGAAGATCCAAAATGGCCTTAGTTGGGGCATTTGATTACTTAATTCTTGGCACCATAGGAGCAACCCTAATTCTAATTGCAATCGGATTCCTCTTTGCAAAAACCGGGAGCCTAAATATTACTGACATTCATCAAATACTAAAAAATAGTACAAATAGTAATAAACTAGTGCTCACTTCCGTAGTATTTTTTATCACTGGCTGCATACTTAAAATGTCATTTTTCCCTATGCATTTTTGGATGATTAGGGCTTACAATAATACGAGTCCAATATTATTAACATACTTTACTTCTATTTCCAGCTTCTTTGGGGTGTATTTGATCTTACGATTCCTAGAATTTGTTATTGATAACCAAAGCATTATTATTGCTGTTAGCTCTACCTTGAGATATCTGGCCATTATTACTATAATTTTATGCACATTTTTAGCTCTATTAAGCAAAAATCTTAAAAGTATAATTATTTACTCTACTGCGTCCCAAATTGGCTATTGCCTGTTATTACTGAATGTTCCCAATACTCAAGGAATATTATTTCAAATGCTATTACTTGATACTATTAATAAAATTGCGGCGTTTACTGCACTTGCACATATGCAAATTGGCTTAGAAAATGTTAATATCTTTTCTTTCAAAATAGGAGATATTCCCCAAATTCAAAAAAATTATCGTTTTAAGCTCTTGTATATTTTAGCTTTACTATTTAGCGCTTCTACCCCTATAACAGGCATGTTTTTTATTAAAATTAAAATTTTTGATGCGCTATTAAAGAACAATTTATTGCTAGAATTTATA
>JAAFHP010000045.1:0-5222 GCA_013298405.1 Alphaproteobacteria bacterium
TGAACCATCAAACCTATCAATTAATTGGCTTAAGTAATTAGAACCAAGTTTGATGTTATAACTCGGGTCAGAAGTGAGTTTTGATATAACGCAAGCATCACCAATCGATTGAGCAGTTTTACATGCGGTGGGTTTGATTAGTTGCATTAGGCCTATTGCATTAGCGCTACTGATGGCGTTTTTATCAAATACTGATTCTTGCCTGATTATACTGTAAGTAAGAGATTTTTCAATTGGGAGTTCATTAATGTTCTTATACGGTGTTGGGAATGAATAATTGGTAAGTAACACATGTTTTTGCATAGCATACTTACCTAGCCACGCCATATGATGAATATTTGAGTTTTTAGATAAGATTGCGGCTAAATCCTTAATATCAGAAGTCGTGCTAGCATTTTCAGCAGCAGTTTTAATATATGTTTGCGCTAAATAATTAGGACCATATTTTGATACATAATAACTCGCCTTTGCAAGAATAATTTTAGGCGAATTAGGTTCCGATGAGAGTTTGTATTGAGTTAAATTTACCGTTTCAGGTAAGGCTATTTTTTTTCGTCCGATTTCAGAGGCTGCAACTTGCCCGTAGAAAGTGTATGAGTATCTTGTGGCAGCGAGTTTATACAATTTTAGGGCTTGTTCATCTTGCTTTAACGATTCATGTGCTCTTGCGGTCCAATATACTCCTCTAGATTTGCTCATAGGGGTTTTAACAGAGTGGTTAAATTTAAGAAAATGCTCCAAAGCGATTTGAGGTTTATGTAAATATGTAAGTGCAATCCAACCTGATAAAAACTCTGCTTCACTTAGATTTGCAGTGTTACTAGTAAAGTGAGCTGAAGCAATTTTATAAGCATCTAAATATTTTTTGTTTTCTATATGTTCTCTAGCTATATAACATTGAAGTTTCCAAAATCTATCGGCATTAGCTTTGTTTGTTTTAGCGGCATTTACCAGCTTTAAAACTGTCGCTGCTGCTGGTGGATCAGATTTTATAACCTCCAGATAACGATAGGCAAGTCCGGGTGTCCAGTATTTCTGAGGGATAGATTTAAAGTTACCAATAGCTTTTTTTCCATTTTGAATAAGTGCAATCTGAGCATTGAAAGATTTCTTATAAGCATCACTCACAAGATACAGGTTATTCTTAGCAGCACTAATACTTTCAGCCAATAATAAATTATCAATTCTTGTGATATGATCTCCAAGATCCAAGTATTTGCCAAATTCAGAATGGAATTGCTTTTGTTCTTGAGGAGAAAAACTTCCCTTATGCCAGGCTAGTTTGATTATTGATTTTAGTTTTTCTTTATCTTGTTCAAGATTTTTAGCAGCTAGTGCATAATATTTATAGCCTTGTCCAGTGATTGGTGGATTATCTTTAAACCACTTGTAGACTAGCTTTAAATTGGTTGAATCATTTATTAACCCTTCTGCAACGACCTTTATTTGACTAGCTTGTGGCCAAGAAGGGTAATTCATAAGAAAGTGTGCTATTTTTTCAAAACTATTACCCTTGTAATTGTTATCAAGAAATTGTTGAGATAATACAACGTTCTTAAGGGCTGTATCTCCTTTTTTTGTTGCTAATTGATTTGCAACAGGCCAATCTTTCTGTTTTATTGCATTAAACACTTTGGTTTCAATATTGTTTTCTGCAGCTTGGCTCATGCTGCAAGCCAGTAGAGCCAAAATTATTGACACTTTGCGTATAATTCCCATAATCAACATAAACAATATTAAATAAATAGATATTAATATGAATAAAGCATTTATTTTTCCTGGTCAAGGATCTCAAGTAGTTGGAATGGGTAAAGACTTTTTTGAGTCTGATAAAATAGCAAAATCTTGTATGGAGGAAGTTAATGATGCTTTAGGGTATAAGCTTAGTGATATAATTTTTAATGGTACAATGGAAGTGCTGTCTGTCACCACAAATACACAACCTGCTATAATGGCTGTATCCGTTGCAATTTTAAGGGTTCTTTGCGCGCGATCTGGGGGGAAAATTAAAGAATTATGTAAGTATGTCGCTGGACATTCACTCGGAGAATATAGCGCGCTATGTTCGTCTGGGGTCTTAAGTCTATCTGATACTGCTAAATTATTAAAAGTAAGAGCATATTCTATGCAAACGGCGTCTCCAGTAGGTGAAGGTGGAATGGCGGCATGTATAGGCATTGATACACAAAGCTTGCAAAAAATTATTGATGAAGTAATAGATGATGGTGTTTGCGAGCTAGCAAATGATAATGTTGAGGGTCAAATTGTCATTAGTGGACATAGCAACAATATTGATAGAATGGTGGCAGTACTTAAAGATACAGGATATAAGGCAATAAGACTGAATGTTAGCGCACCTTTTCACTCTAGTCTGATCAAATCAGCAGAAAAACCTATGCAAGAGGCTCTATCTAACACTAAATTTTTAGAACCAATTGTGCCGATTATATCTAATTACACAGCTGATATCGAAGTAAAGACTGATCAAATTAAAGAAAATTTGGTTAGTCAGATTTGTGGCACAGTGAAATGGAGACAGACGATGGATAAATTTCATCAACTTGGTATTACTGAGCTAGTTGAGATTGGTCCTGGCAAAGTTCTGTCTAATTTAGCAAAAAAATCTGGAATAGATTTTAAAGTTAGTAGCATTTCAAATATTGAAGAATTAAATACATATATAGACAGCGCCAAATAACAACTTAAAGTTAAATTATTATTTTTATAATTTTTTTGTAGAAATACAAAAAATACCTATTGACAAAGGAAAATTCGTATAATAAAATCAACTATAGGTATAAGAAATAAACTTATACCGTAACCTGTAGATTGGTCATCTATAGCTCTTCTGCCAATTAGGTTGCTCTACGACATAGTGTTTTTTAGCAAAGAAGAGTTTAAAAGAAGGTTCGGCGATTTCATTACCTTTCCCAGATTAATTACAACAACTTAAACGCCGGACCTTTTCTTAAATTGAAGAAACCCTGTGTGTTGTAAATAAAATCATCTTGTTGTATATCCAACATGGTACTCAAGTCCAGTGCTACTTAATAAACATTCTTAAGCTATATACCAACTTCTTTAGGAATTACAGAAAAGTTGATATCTAGCAACCAACCAAATAAATATATTTACACATTTCAATTCACGATGTATTGATACCTATTATAGTAATTTAATTCATCTAAGGAGAGCAGGATATGTATAGACAAGAAACGCACAAAGAAAAGGAAGCAAGAGAAAAACCAAAAGTAGACGTTCCAGTTTATATACAACCGGCGCCACAAATGAACCCTGATCAAGCGCAACAAGTGTTGCGTGATGGAGGTTGGGGGGGATGCGTCGATATAATAAATGCAATAGGAAAGTGCTTTGAATATGTAGTATGTTGCGGATGCTGTAGCTCAAAGGGAGAAGATGACTACAATTAGTGTTTATACTTGTTAAGTAAAGGACAAAATACGGTCATCAGTAGCGTAATGATGAACAATGCTTACGTTCAGTGTGACCAAAATCCATAGCATAAAATAAAAAGTCATCCCAAACTTGATTTGGGATCCATCACTTACTCACGAGATCCTGAATCAAGTTCAGGATGACGGGTGTGGTTCAGGATGAGGGTATTAAGTCATCACCTGACGCTCAGGTCATCACGGGCTTGATTTGGCCTTTGTTGCATAGAGGAGAAAATACGGTCATCCCAAACTCCAAAAGTCATCCCAAACTTGATTTGGGATCCACCTTGTAAGCAAGGTTGCAACCGAAGTTGGGATCCTATGGTTCAAGGCCCGGAATGACTTCACTTCTGGTTTTTTTCTTTGTCATCAACTATGTTTTTTAAGGAAAGATTGAATCCCGAAGCCCACAGTCGTCATCCTGAACTTGATTCAGGATCCATCGCTTACTTAGTGGATCCTGAATCAAGTTCAGGATGACTCTAAAGAACGCCCCCGGGGATGACTATTTAACCTTATCTAGCTAATGCATCAATTAGTCTTTGTGCTGCTTCTGGAATCTTGTTCGCAGCTTGTAGTGATGTGATCGACGCTACAACTTTCCTGATCTCTTCAGAATATTGCTGCGCTGTTAACACATAATCTGTTTTCAAATATGAATCAGCCGCTGCTTGCGTCACATTCGTTGATGCCCTCAAGGCATCCGCCGATTCCATTACATTCGTCTTCTGATTGCTTACATTTGCTTGCTCTGTACGAATCTGCGTTAGCGCACCTTGCAGCACATCTTGAGCTACTATTCTTTGTGTTGCATTTCCTGTTGATATTACAGTCGCTGCGTTGTCTTTAAATAGATTGTATAATTCAATTTCAGCAGCAATACCAGCTCTGTTAAAGTTACCAGCACCACCAAGAGCAGCAGTAAGATCAGCAGCTTGCATATTGGCAAATGTTCTACCAGCAGCTGCAACTGCCATTGCAGCACTAGTAGCAGGAGCTAACTGATCAAGTAATGCTTTTTGTTCTGCTGATAAGGCAAATACTAATGCATCAAGTTCAGCGCGTGTTGCAACAACACCATTACCAGCACCACCAGCATCAGGACCACCAACAGCCATAGCATAGAAAACAAAGTTGTCATTATTTAGAACACCAGTCGCTACTTGAGCTGCGTTAGCATAACGCACAACAGCTCCAGCACCGTTATTAGCTATAATCGCTGCATTCAAAGCATTAGTGATTGTAGATCTAAATAATTTACCAGTACTTAAGTCATTGACACGTATGTTGAGTTTATCAGTTGCATTTATGCCAACTTGCACATCAATTGATTTTGCTCCGCCTGCTAGTAAGTTCTTACCGTCAAATTTTGCAGTTTTTATCAATAAATTTGCTTGTAGCTTCTTATCGTCTAAGTTCTTTTGTAGCACCGCTAGTTTATCTAGTGATAATGGCCCAGCTGTTCCTACTGTTGCTAGTCCATCTTGTAATGATGATGCTATTGTTGCTAGATACTCATCTGCAATTGTCATCAAATTTATACTATATGCTGTATTCCTTGCGATCGCTCCTAGTATGATTTCTCCGTCTCTTAAGGCATTCCCTAAGAAACCATCAACTACTTCTACAAACTCATTATCTCCTGTTGTTAAACTCTTACCAAGACCTGTTGTCCTTGTTGTTGCATTGTCAACTTCTCTCGATACTAAACCTGTCAGGTCGTTTCCTAATGTTAATGGCATATTAATTACTCCTCTTTGTTTTTTA
>JAAFHP010000045.1:5232-11620 GCA_013298405.1 Alphaproteobacteria bacterium
TCCTGTTGTTAAACTCTTACCAAGACCTGTTGTCCTTGTTGTTGCATTGTCAACTTCTCTCGATACTAAACCTGTCAGGTCGTTTCCTAATGTTAATGGCATATTAATTACTCCTCTTTGTTTTTTATTTTTCTTATTTTCTTTCACCTAGTCTTCCCGGGCTTCATCCGGGGTCTACCCTTTTCTCTCCAAGTCATCCTGAACTTGATTCAGGATCCATCACTTACTTAGTGGATCCCGGGTCAAGCCCGGGATGACTCTAAAGAACGCTCCCGGGGATGACTATTTAACCTTATCTAGCTAATGCATCAATTAGTCTTTGTGCTGCTTCTGGAATCTTGTTCGCAGCTTGTAGTGATGTGATCGACGCTACAACTTTCCTGATCTCTTCAGAATATTGCTGCGCTGTTAACACATAATCTGTTTTCAAATATGAATCAGCCGCTGCTTGCGTCACATTCGTTGATGCCCTCAAGGCATCCGCCGATTCCATTACATTCGTCTTCTGATTGCTTACATTTGCTTGCTCTGTACGAATCTGCGTTAGCGCACCTTGCAGCACATCTTGAGCTACTATTCTTTGTGTTGCATTTCCTGTTGATATTACAGTCGCTGCGCTGTCATTAAATAGAGCTCGTAGTTCAGCTAAAGAGCCAGCATCACCATAAACGGCTGTTATATCACCACCAGCTCTATTTACAAAACTTCTATTATTTGCTCCCCCTACAGTTTTCAAAAATGCAAGCGAAATTGGCGCTAATTGATCAAGCAATGTCAATTGCTCGTCAGTTAGAGCCCCAAGTAATGCTGCCTCAAGATTTGCAGCGCTCATAACACCACCACCACCACCAGCACCAGCATTATTGGTTAATGCCTTACTAAACAAATTCACGTTATTTAAAACATCGGCATTGTAGTTAACCTGGTTGTTAAAGTACGTTGTAGCAGCTGTAACAGCAGCAAAGTTAGCTCTATTTTGAATCCAACTATTTACTGTATTAGTGATTGTAGATCTAAATAATTTACCATTATCTAAGTCATTGACGCGTATGTTGAGTTTATCAGTTGCATTTATGCCAACTTGCACATCAATTGATTTTGCTCCGCCTGCTAGTAAGTTCTTACCGTCAAATTTTGCAGTTTTTATCAATAAATTTGCTTGTAGCTTCTTATCGTCTAAGTTCTTTTGTAGCACCGCTAGTTTATCTAGTGATAATGGCCCAGCTGTTCCTACTGTTGCTAGTCCATCTTGTAATGATGATGCTATTGTTGCTAGATACTCATCTGCAATTGTCATCAAATTTATACTATATGCTGTATTCCTTGCGATCGCTCCTAGTATGATTTCTCCGTCTCTTAAGGCATTCCCTAAGAAACCATCAACTACTTCTACAAACTCATTATCTCCTGTTGTTAAACTCTTACCAAGACCTGTTGTCCTTGTTGTTGCATTGTCAACTTCTCTCGATACTAAACCTGTCAGGTCGTTTCCTAATGTTAATGGCATATTAATTACTCCTCTTTGTTTTTTACCTATATAAGCTAGATTTTACACTATTTTCACTCCAATTATCAATAGATTTAATAAAGAGCTTCAATATAAATAAAATCTTAAAATTCCCAATAAGCCTACTTTAATAAAAATTAAAGCACATGACTTAAGTAGTCTAGTTCAGCAACAACTATGCCAATTGCAAAAATAATTAACAAATTTTATCGTTTTCTTATTCGTGATGGGATTCCAAATCAGGTTTGGAGTGATAATGCCACTTCGGAGCAACCGAGAGAGGTCACCAATTATGTTTATTAAAGAAAGAATTCAATCCTGAAACCCACAGTCGTCATCCTGGGCTTGACCCAGGATCCATTACTTATTTGTAGATCCCAAACTTGATTTGGGATCTCATGAGGTAAAAAATCATGCTTTTTACAAAACGTCTATTACATTGACATTTGTTTTGCAGCGCTTTTGCCACTCAAAGCTTTAGTTATTTCAGTTTTAACAGCCCTTGCCGTAGCTTTTACTTCTTTCCATGCTTTAACAAAAGCACCTTTAGGATCTTTGGCAAAATCTTTAACGGCATTTTTTACTGCTTCAAAAAACTTACCAAATTTTTTACTAATATCTGATTTAAACGCCGAAAACTCTTTCGACAAATTACCAAATGCTTTTTCTAAATTAGTACTGCTCATTGCTTCCTTAAATGCATTTTTTGCTTTAACAAAACCAGGTTTTAATTCAGATTTAAGCTTTTCAGCTCCCTGTGTCATATCATCAAACATGTCTTCTAGACCTCTTTCTAGTTGCTTTTGAGTGCTAGGTTCATGAAAAAGATCTTCAGCCCCTCTTTTTAAACCTTTTTTAGCACCTTTTGCAGCATGCTCAACTTTTATGGCTTTTGCACCCACCTTTGCTCCCACAAGCTCAGCTTCACCCTTTAATTTTCCCATAAGTTTTTTCATAAATTTACTCCCGTTTTTAAATTTTAGCTTATGCATAAACAATATTATTAGTATATGATAGCTTTTTCAACTAATAGATGAAATTTTCTGTTCTTATGAAATTAGGATAGTTCCATTATTACTTCTTCAAATAGTCTTATTTGATCTCTGATTTGCGCAGCTTGCTCAAATTCTAGATCTTTTGCTGCTTGTTTCATTTCCTTGCGCAACTTTTCGATAGTTTTTTCTAGCGTTACAGGATCGGTTATAATTTGTTTAGTACCTTTTTTGCCTATTTTATTTTCAATTTTCTGCAATTCATCTAAAGCATGAATCCTGGTAGATACTGTTTGCGGGGTAATGTTATGCTTAATATTATATTCAGCTTGAGCAACCCTTCTCCTGTTTGTCTCGGACAAAGCTTTTGTCAATGAATTAGTCATTTTATCAGCGTATAACAACACTCTGCCCTTGACATTTCTTGCAGCCCTACCAATTGTTTGTATGAGAGAAGTTTCTGATCGCAAAAAACCCTCTTTATCAGCATCCAATATAGCAACAAGACCGCATTCTGGTATGTCAAGCCCTTCCCTTAAAAGATTGACCCCAACAACAATATCAATCTCACCTTGCCTTAAATTTCGAATAATCTCAATTCTCTCCAATGTTTGAATGCTAGAATGAAGGTATGTTACCTTATGGCCAAGCTCGGCAAGATAGTTACTCAAATCTTCTGCCATTTTTTTAGTCAATGTAGTAACTAAAATTCTTAAACCATCTTTAACGGTTAAATGAATCTCTCCTATTAGATCCTCTACTTGAGTTTCAGCAGGCCGCACTTCACATAGCGGGTCTATCAATCCCGTTGGTCTTACGATCAGCTCAATTACTTCGCCTTTTGTTTGCTCTAATTCAAATGCTCCAGGTGTGGCAGATACAAATATAGTTTGAGGGCGTAAATCAAGCCACTCTTCAAACTTAAGAGGCCTGTTATCGAGCGCTGAAGGCAAGCGAAAACCATAATCAACTAGGGTAGTTTTTCTTGCTCTATCACCATTATACATTGCCCTTACCTGCGGCACCATGACATGAGATTCATCAACGAATAAAACAGCATCTTTAGGCAAATATTCAAACAAGGTTGGTGGCGGCGTTCCTGTAGCTCTACCAGTCAAAAAACGTGAATAGTTTTCTATGCCTTTGCATACCCCAGCTGCTTGAAGCATTTCAATATCATATTGCGTTCTTTGATTTAACCTTGAAGCTTCTAGTATCATACCTTGCCCTTTAAGGAAGATTAACCTTTCTTCTAGTTCTTGCGCAATTCCTCCAATCGCCTTTTTAATCACTGGCTCAGGAGTAACAAAGTGAGAATTTGCATATAGAGTAACTTCCTCAAACTTTCTAAATTTTTCACCGGTCAATGGGTCAAATTCACTGATTTGTTCAAGTTCATTACCAAAGAATGATAATCTCCAGGCCCTAGTTGCATAATGCGAGGGAAATATATCGATATTTTCGCCAGTAACTTTAAAAGCCCCGCGCTCAAATGCTATGTCATTTCTTTCGTATTGCAAATCCACTAATTGAGCTAAGAAATCTTGTCTTTTATAATTAGAGCCGACTTTTAATTTTAAGGTCATTTGGTAATATAGTTCTGGTGATCCAAGACCATAAATACAAGAAACAGATGACACAACGATCACATCACGTCTTTCCATTAATGATCTGGTAGCTGAGTGTCTGAGCAAGTCAATTTGTTCGTTAATTGACGAGTCTTTTTCTATAAATGTATCTGTCCTAGGTATGTAGGCTTCTGGTTGATAGTAATCGTAATATGATACAAAGTACTCAACAGCATTATTTGGAAACAATTCTTTCATTTCTGAATATAATTGCGCGGCTAAAGTCTTATTATGTGCCATTATGAGCGCAGGTCGTTGTGTTTGCTCTATTACATTAGCCATGGTAAAAGTCTTACCTGAGCCGGTAATGCCAAGCAGCATTTGAGATTTCTCGTCCGCCTTTAACCCAGCAACTAATTTCTCTATTGCCTTGGGTTGATCACCACTAGGCGAATATGTTGATATGATTTTAAATCCTTGCGTTGACATGAAGATAATTTAGCCTAAAATACCTCATCATAAACACTTATTAGGCATAATGACATGAAAAAAGTTGTAATATATACTACCAAAATTTGCCCGTATTGTGTGCGAGCAAAAGCACTCCTTGATAGAAAGAAAGTAAAATATGAAGAGATCAGCGTTGAGGATGACAAAGAAAGAGAAAAAATGATTATCAAAGCATCAGGCAAACGTACTGTACCACAAATTTTTATTGGCGATTTTCACGTAGGTGGTTGCGATGATCTTCATGCCCTTGACGCACAAGGGAAGCTAGATCAATTGTTGGCATAACATGTAAGGAGGTTTTATGGCTAAACGTAAATCTGATTCACAAAGTGAATTTATCTATTCTGCTATTTCTCATATGAGAAAAACACAACATGAAATAAGAGATAATCAAAATGTGGTTTTAAAATTAATGAAAGAGGTACCAAGTAACTTTCTGGATTACACTTTTGATAACTTAGCTAGAGATTGCAGAGAACATATCACAAAGCAAAAGGTAAAAATATTCGAATTATCAAAAGTAACTTCTAAATCAAAAATCCACGGTGTTAATTCTCATAAACTCCTTGAAGCATCTAGCGGAGCTTTAGACTTTAGCACAGATGAGAATATTAGTGCTCTTCTTAGTGGGCGCCTTCCATCGGCATATAATAATGATATACCAACTGGAGAATTACCAAGATTAGGGGGTGGTCCATATTGGGGCACCTCAAAGCCAGTATTTGTAAATTTTACCTTTGCCGTTATATCAAACTTTCTTACTGGTCAGAAAATAAATCATGCTACTATAGGACAAACCAGCATTTTTCATAGTTTTCCAATGCCAGAAGGCTTTGTGCCGAGTGAGGAAAATGATATAATGTGGCTGTCATCTCAAGAAAAACTTGGACCTAAAAAGGAAACTCAGTATTTTTTAACAGTACCACATTGCGGATATTCTTGGGGCGGAGACAGAATGAATTTTGCCAAACTGTATAAACCACAAGACTGTACATCATTTTTGGAGATGATATATTCACTACCACCTAGCACTGCAAGCTCAGCGGACTTATATTTGGCGGCGCAATCTGGTGTTGGAGTAGATCCAGATACTATTGTCGCTGATTGGAGCAGAAGCTCTTCAGGTTCGCTAGTTAAGTTATTCAATGTAAACAAGAATCCAAGTCATGGTGATATTATGGTCGCCAGAACATTTAATGCATTAAAACCATCAGGAACAATAGGCGCTGGTGGACATGCCGGTATTGTGCTCTACCAAGAAAGCATCACCGACTTTATAACCCTAGCTTATAACAGAAATATGCCGTTTATGGATGGTTTTGGAATTGAAAAAAGAACTTGTTTGAATAATAGCGAGAAACAAACATTCTTTTTATCAAGAAAGCCAGGTGATATACCTCTTCTAGAAGGCCCAGCATTTGATCCAAGAGATATTAGTTCATATGTGACTGCTATAGATAAACAAGTAAATCCTGAATCATTTCTTACAGGCGAAGATAATTGGTGGAATGAAGTAGATTGAATTATCCGTCAATACTCAAATTGCATAATCATCTTGAGCACCCCAATAAGGTCATCCTGAACCTCACCCACAGTCATCCTGCACTTGATGCAGGATCCCATCTAAACAACCAAAACCTCAAATGCTTTGGATCCCGGGTCGAGCCCGGGATGACTATAAATGGCGCCTGGGATGACTTTCTTTGTTATGCTGAACCATCCCTTTCCTTTAGTCATCAACTATGTTTATTAAGGAAGGAATTCAATCCTGAAACCCACAGTCCGTCATCCTGAACCACCCCTAGTCATGT
>JAAFHP010000046.1 GCA_013298405.1 Alphaproteobacteria bacterium
AGATAAGCTAAGAATGTACTTGGGTGTGACTATGCTTTCAGCAGTTATGATGATAGCCTGCTTTATTCATATCTTAAGCGGAAAAGCAACACAAGATACGTTGTATTATGCGTGTATAATTACAGGAGTATTTTGTGCATACCAAGTTGTTATCATTGCAAAAATCTCAACTTATGTGTCAGAAGAAAGAAGTGGCATTGCTGCAGCTGTTGCTAATATGGTGATCATGACTTTTGGCTGGGTGTTCCACAATGCTATAGGCACTACTATGGATAGCAAGTGGGATGGGGCAATGGAAAATGGAGTCAAGTTATATACTGCTCAAAACTACATGTCCAGCTTATGGATTATTCCAAAAGCTATATTCGTTGCTTTGGTCGGTTTTGCTATTATGATTATGGTTAATAGAATTCACGCACGAATACAAAAAAGAGCATCATGATTATAAGCAAAGTAATATTATTATGGTTACTCACATTTGCGTTTAATACTTTTGCCTTGGCAGAGTATGTGCAAAAAGATATTGATTTTTTGATCAATAATGCTGATTCAGATGTTAATATTGGAGTAAAAATATTCAATCTTAACAACAATCATATTATATATGAAAAGAATGCTGGCCGGTATTATATACCAGCCAGCAGCCTTAAGTTTATTGCAGTTTTAGGAGTAATTAACGCCTTGGGTAAAGATTATGATTTTACCAGCAAGTTATATAATAAGGATAATAATTACTTTTTAAGTGTTGAAGATCCAGATTTCTCTGAGGAAGATTTAAAATATTTTGTAGAACAAATAGTAAAGAATAATAAAGACCAAAATACAATAAATATCAGTGTCATAAATAATAGATTCACATTACCACCTATCATTCGCGATAAAACTTATGCTGATACTCAATATTGTTATGGTGCTCAGGTAACAAAAACGCATATAAACAAAAACTGCACGAGAATACCAGTTGAACCTGGTGATGTAGGTAACCCAATTATTGTACGATCAAGTGATAGTTTTCCTTATCAGATAGACAATCGCTCAAATACCATAGAAAAGGATCAGAATGATAGACTAGCTGTAAGAATTCAAGATGGTAAATTTATTATCGATGGTACACTCAGTGTTTCAACAGGACTAATTAATATTGTCGCAGTATCTAGCAATAATCTTGATCAAATTAAATCGTATTTGATCAAATATCTTAGTAATTACGGAATTAAACTTTCAAGCAAGATTTCTGTAATAGAAAAAGAGCCTCAAGATATTAAAGAAGTTGCTAGTAGAACAAAAAATATCAAAGACCTTGCTAAAAAGGCCTTAGAGGAGTCAGATAATTACATCACAGATTACTTACTTGCCGAGTTTGCCACAAAGAATAATATTAGTGAGTGGGATTGGGCAATGGGCGAGCTAAAGAAGTCTATTAAGGATAAATTAGGAGTTGATCTTACAGAAAGTGACTTAAGAGATGCAAGTGGTATTTCTAGGAATAACTTATTAACGGTAAATCAGTTTGATAGTTTTCTGAAGAATGTAGCCAAAAAAGAAGATATGAGTTTTATTAAGTCAATTATGGCAACTCCAGGAAATGGCACTCTTAAAGAGCGTTTTGAAGGAATTGAGTTATATGCCAAAACCGGTCACATGACTGGGGTATCAGCTTTAGTTGGCTATTTTTATAATGAAAAAAAGGAACTGTGTAGCTTTGTGATACTTATCAATAATTCTTACCAAAAGCGCAAATTATATAGGCAATTAGAAGAAGATATAATCAAGAGTGCCATCAAAGGCTAGTGGTTGTATAGAAACGTACTCCAGCCCATATTATTATAATGCCAAGAATTGTCATTCCAAATAATTACTGTTTATAAGCGCTATCATGGTCAGAATGTAATGTGTAACCGTAAATAAGATTCTTCTCTTAATGCCACTGCTCTATATTTTTGTGAAAATCTAAAAGAATAAATACGATCATTGTTTTTAGTAGTTTTTGATATAATAGCTTCCCACTTTAACCCTTGGTCTATGTACAATTCATCCCAAGTTAAACTACTTATTTTTTTAAGAACTCTAATTAATGCTGCTTGATCATTTTTTTCAAGAGTAAATAAATCTTTTTGAAATTCTGGGTTATTCATGTCTATTTTAACTTTAATCACTTTTTATCTTTCCAGCTATTTCGTCAAAATTATCTTTTGGTTGATTATTTTTTGCCCAAGATAACGCTCTATCAAGTTTTTCCAAGTTATCGCCATTATATAACCATTTTTCTGAATCTGGAATAAATTCTCCAGTCTTGATAATCCATGTACCTTTATCTACTTGATCTATCATTACCATTTGACCTGCAAAAGCTTTGCCAAGAGATAATTGGCCATTATTGCCTATTACTTTTACCTGATGATGTTGACTCATGTTTATTTTCCTAACTTAGTATTTTCCTAACTTAGTGTAATTATTTATATAGATTTATCAATAACTTGTATCGCTTTTGTGGTTTTGTATTTTGATAGGGGAGCTAAAATCTTATGAAAGTAAGCTTAGAAAGAATAACTTTTCCTTAGCGTCCCGGATTGAACAACAACATTTGTCTTATATTTATTGAAAATATCGTAATTTACTCGTAGCTACACCTCGGCTTTATCTTCATCAAGATGAGTTTTTTCATATTGTTCAAGCCTTGTTTGAGCTTCAATGGAAAGAGTTGCTACTGGTCGTGCTTCAAGGCGTCTTAAGCCAATCTGTTCCCCAGTTTCATCGCAATAGCCGTATTCTCCTTTGCCGATTCTCTCAATAGCACCTTCAATTTTATCAATAAGTTTCCTATATCTATCTCTAGTTCTAAGCTCTATACTTGTTTCAGTTTCAACACTAGCCCTATCCGTCAAATCTGGTTCATTCCAGTTTTCTTCTCTTAAATGTTCAAGAGTGTCTCTAGATTCAGCAAGTAACTCATTTCTCCATTTAATTAACTTTTGCCTAAAATACTCAAGTTGCAATGGGTTCATGTATTCTTCATCTTCTGAGGGTTTATACCCTTGCGGTAAAATGATTTTATCCATACTTGCCTCACATAAAATTCGTATTGCCAATATAGCTTATAAGTAAAAAAATTAGCAAGAATATTTTGGCTTATTTAGTAAATTCAAAGTTTAAAAAGTGGCAGAGATATTTATTTAATAGATCTCATACTTCGTTTCTTGAACTAGGGTGAGCCTTTGTATAAACTGACTCAAGATGTGTTTGATTGATTTTTGTGTATCGTTGAGTAGTCGATAAACTTTGATGTCCAAGTAAATCTTGTATACTTCTAAGATCAGCTCCATTTTCAAGAAGGTGAGTAGCAAAACTGTGCCGAAAAGCGTGTGAACTCAAATACTCTGGTAGTCCTAAAGAACGTCTTAAAATGATTAATTCCTTATTGAATACAGCTCTTTGAAGTGGTTTGCCTAGTTTTCCTCTGAAGATTGGTTCATTATTATCGATTACGAATGGTAGAGCCTCCAAATATATTGTAAGTAATTCTTTGGCCTCTTTTATCCAGGGTATGACACGTTCTTTATTGCCCTTACCAGTTACCTTTATAAATTCATAATTTTCCAGGTGTTTTTTAGTCAGTGACAGAGCTTCAGAAATCCTAAGACCACTTGCATAAATGAGCGTAAGAAGAGCCTTGTTACGAACATGTATCCACTCAAGTTCGCCTAGCATTTCTATGTTATCAATAGCTAAATTAGTTTCAGCCTGAGTCAGTGCTTTAGGTAAAGCTTTAGGTTTTTTAGGGCTATGTACAGTAAAAATACCATGGCAGTAAATAGAGTGTTTTTTTTCTAAAAATCGATAAAAATTCTTTATTCCAGATAAAGCCCTTGCATTTGAAGTAGCCATATATTTTTGCTGATGTCTATTTGATAGCCAGCTTCTGATTGTTCTAATATCAATTGATTTAAGGGTGTCTATACTAATTGATTGAGATTTATATTTTTCAATAAAGGAAAAAAAGTTAAGCAAATCATTATGATAAGAGTCTAAAGTATGTTTTGAATAGGAGCGTTGTTTATATAAATATTCAAGCCAATTATTTAGTATATCTTTTACATAATCATCAATCATAGCAATTATTTTCCGATACAGAAGTTACTAAAAATTTCTCCAAGAATTTCATCAACTGTTATTTTTCCTGTTAGGTGACTTAAGGTTCTAGCGCTCATTCTCAAATCTTCTGCAGCTAGTACCAAGTCATTATTCATAGAAAAGTCTGATAAATATTCCAGCGCTTTTTTAAGCTCAGCTCTGTGTCTTGCCCTAGTTATTGGGGCAGTAGAAGCTGGGGAAGGTGTAGCAGACTTCGCCCTGTCAATTATTGCATTTGTTAATTTATCAAGGCCTATTTGCTCTTTTATTGAAATTAAGATTGGAGGAGACGTGGAGATTTTTGAACTAAGCTTAGCCTTTACTAGATCAATTTTATTAATAACTACAATAGTGTTATTATCTAAGATGCGATCTAAAATTTGTCTTTCCTGGTCTATATCGCTTGCGTCAAGTACTAGTATTTTTATATCTGCATTACTTGCGACTTTAATAGCTCTATTGATCCCTTCAAGTTCAATTTCATCTTGGGTAAACTCCCTTATACCAGCAGTATCTTGTAGGATAATAGGATATCCACCAATATCAAGATGTCCCTCGATGACGTCTCTGGTTGTTCCAGCAATATTTGATACGATAGCAATCTCACGTTGCATGAGGTGATTTAACAAACTAGATTTGCCTACATTAGGTTTTCCCAGAATTGCTAGTTTAAGCCCTGATCTTAGGCGCTCTCCGCGGTTATTATCATCAAGATGTATAGTGATTTCATCCATCATTTTTTTTACAAGTATATTAGCCTTAGTAATAGTTTCTTCTGGAATATCTTCATCTGGGAAGTCAATATAAGCTTCAATGAGGCTAGTGAGCTCAACTAGTTGCTTTCGCCATTGCTCATATATTTGCTCTAGTGCACCGCTCATTTGCATGATAGCTTGTTGTTGTTGAAGTTCAGTTTCAGCATCGATAAGATCTGCAAGCCCTTCAGCAGAAGTTAAGTCCATTTTGCCGTGTAAAAAAGCGCGTTTGGCAAATTCTCCTGGCTCAGCTAACCTTAAGTCATCCAGTAGCGCTAATGACTCATGCATCATTTTGATAATTGCAATACTACCATGAGTGTATATCTCGGCTGATTCTTCGCCAGTAAAACTATTGTTACCACTAAAATAAACAACTAGGGCAATATCTATGAGTTTCCCTGAATGAGGGTGATATATTTTTTTAACATACATCTTTCTAGCTACTATTTTATCTAGGTTACTTTGTGTTAATTTCTTTAAAGAAGCAAATGAAGAAGGGCCGGAAATTCTAAAAACACATACTCCTGCTTTGCCAGATGCTGATCCTTGCGCAAAAATAGTGTTCATTTCTCTTAACCAACTATTGAAAGGATTTTATATTTGCACTATTATACTCATAGTTTTCAATTATTAAAAGCCTTATCGAGTTATACACATGGTAAATGGGCCACAGCACGAAAGCTCAATGACTTTGAGCAAACTTACATGTCAAATAAATGATTATAGTGAAGAAATTTTAGACTTCGTCAACGCTGATGGAAAAGGTGAGTTGTACGCTAAATTTGTGCGTAAATTTCTTACTTACATTCCAATTGATTATCGGTCAAAGGACAAGATAGAGCTTTTTGGAGATTTTACCCATGAAGCATTCGATTTTTTCTTACACAGAGTACCTGGAAATAGAAAAATAGAAATTTTAATCAATGACTTCAAAGATAATCCTGCAATCACTGTGTTGTTAGCCTCAGAAAATAAGCCATTTATTATTGATTCTCTTAATAACTTGCTATCTAAGATGGGCGTGCAAGCAATATTTACTTTTCACCCAGTCATCAATAGTGTTCGAGATAGTGAAGGTTTGCTCGTAGATATAGTAGATAGGAAAGATGGGGGGATTAATGAATATTTAGTTTACTTGAAGATATTAGGTAACTTTAGTGCTGATGATTTAGTGACGATCAAGTCTGAGGTTAACAATGTGATTGATCTGGTAGATTATACATATCACTCATGGCAAACCTTGCTTAATAAGATTATTGATATTACCACGGACATAGTGCACAACAGCGCCACTTATGAAGAAGCTAATTTACCTGCTGAAGAAGCTCTAGATTTCCTAAACTGGATTCAAAAAAATAATATTACATTTCTGGGGTTTGTCGACTTTGATTTAGATACTCAAAAATTACTTAGACAGGAAGGAGTAAAGGATATTTGGAAGGATAATAGTGATGAGATTGAGACTATTATCAAGCTTTCTAATAGCGAGTACTACTCAAGTAAATTGGTTATTTTAGGGAAATTAAATAAACTATCCCCAGTTCATAGAAATGCTCTAGTAGATTATATTGTAGTCAAACACTTGGATAAGAACGGCAAGTATAAGACTGGAACAATAATATTTGGTTTGTATGGTACAGCAATTTACTTTCAATCGGTAAAAACTATACCGATCTTGCGTGGCAAGATGAATTATGTTCTTGATCAAACTGACTTTCCAGTAAATGGTTATAATGCCAAGAAAATAAAGAACATTATTGAGTCTCTGCCTAGAGATGTATTAATACAGATAGATGAGAATGATTTATACTGCATTTGCTTACATATGCTATCTAGCATGCGCAGTCATAAACTTAAACTTTTTGTACAGCGAGATTGGTCTGGAACATTTGTCAATGTAATTGTGTTTTTAACTAGAGAGAAGTTAACGCCAGAAGTGCATAACGAAGTGTGCCATTATCTTAGTGATAAGTTTAATGGTGTTATTATCTCAGATAGTATTACTGTAGTAGCACAAGACTTTGTACATCTTTTTGTCACGATGCAAGTTAATGACGAAGATAAATCAGAACCAATACACTCTGAGATAGAGAAAGAGTTATCGCAGATTACAACTAACTGGTCTGAAGGTTTATTGAATAAGTTATGCGATGAGCTTGGAGAATATGAAGGGAGTTTGCGTCATAAGGAAATAGAAGGGTCATTTCCATCTGATTATAGACATAAGTATGATGCTGTAACTTCAATTGATGATGTACATCATTTAGAATTAGCTACGAGGCAAGGAAAATTAGTAACTAATTTATTATCTGGAGAAAAAAATGAATTTTTACTACGATTTTATACACCTGAAATTCGCCTGACTTTGTCAGATATTTTACCAGCTATTGAGAATTTAGGTTTTGTTGCAATTGATGAGCAAAGCTTCCAAATAGGTGAGTCTAAGGATTTTAAGAAAAGTTGGATCTACGAATTTAAACTTCAAGCTCAGAATCAGACTGATGTTCCGATGAACATTATTAAGAAAAATATAGAAGAAGCATTTAATAAAATCGGAAGCGGTGAATTAACTAGTGATGCATTAGGGAAGTTGATTGTACTTGCTGGATCTGATTGGAGGAAGGTGAAGTTACTAAAAGCAATTGCTAGATATTTGCATCAGACCGGTTTTATTTACGGTAAAGGTTATGTAATGCAAATTCTAGTTAAGCATTACCAATATACTCAAAAGCTAATCGAACTTTTTGAAGCAAGATTTTCTGTAACCAAGAACTCTGTGCAGAATGCTGAAAAAATTATATCAGAAATGATGAGTTACCTTGATTCGGTTGACAGCAGCAGTGAAGATAAGGTGCTAACTAATATGAGGTTAATAATACTTGCAATAGTTAGAACAAATTTTTACCAAAAGACTAGGGCAGGAAATGTCAAAAATTATATTGCTTTTAAGTTTGATTCTTCTAAAGTTCCGGACCTTCCTTTGCCAGTTCCTTATGCAGAAATTTTTGTTTATTCGAATGATTTTGAAGGAGTGCATTTAAGAGGTGGCAAAGTAGCAAGGGGTGGCCTACGTTGGTCAGATAGAGGTGAAGATTATCGTACAGAAGTTCTAGGGTTACTTAAAGCTCAAATGGCAAAGAACACAGTGATTGTTCCAGTTGGGTCCAAGGGAACTTTCTATGTTAACTTTGAACAGAGTGCAATGAATAGAGACGAATATATACTCAAAGTTGTTTCTTGTTACAAAGATTTCTTACGAGGTTTGCTTGATTTAACAGATAATTTAGTAGATGGGAAAGTTGTTACGCCAGAAGAGACAATAATTTATGATGATGAAAATCCATATTTGGTTGTTGCTGCAGATAAAGGAACAGCGACCTTCTCTGATCATGCAAATGAAGTATCGCAAGAGTATAATTTTTGGTTAGATGATGCATTTGCTTCTGGTGGATCTTTAGGATATGATCATAAAAAAATGGGTATCACTGCCAAAGGGGCATGGATTTCAGTAGCATCACATTTGTACAATTTAGGAATTGATGTACAGAAAGACCACTTTACCGTCGTTGGTATTGGAGATATGTCAGGTGATGTATTTGGTAACGGTATGTTACTTTCACAGTGTATAAGATTGGTTGCAGCATTTAACCATCAACATATTTTTATTGATCCTAATCCTGATTGCGACCTAAGTTTTGCTGAACGCAAGAGATTGTTTGAATTACCACGTAGTAAGTGGAGTGATTATGATCTTAAATTAATATCAAAAGGTGGCGGGATTTTCGAACGTTCTGCGAAAACTATTACTTTATCAGAAGAAGTTAAGAATTTACTAGGTTTGACTGTGCATCATATCGTTCCAGATGAATTAATTAGTGCTATTCTAAAAGCGCAAGTAGATTTAATTTGGAATGGTGGTATTGGCACATACATTAAATCGTCATTAGAAAATAATATCGATATTGGTGATAAAGCTAATGATAATTTGAGAATTAATGGAAAAGACGTAAGAGCAAAATCAATCGCTGAAGGTGGTAATTTAGGCGTATCTCAACTTGGTAGAGTAGAATATGCTTTAAATGGTGGCATAATAAATACCGATTTTATTGATAACTCAGCAGGAGTCGATTGTTCTGACCATGAGGTGAATATAAAAATTGCCCTTAATTTGGCTGTAGCTAAAGGTAAAATTACTATCAAAGAAAGAAATGAGCTACTAGCTAAAATGACAAAGCAAGTAGAAGAGCTAGTACTTGCTGATAATTTTGATCAAAATTTAGCAATTACAATATTAAGCCTCTCCCCTACTCTTAATATTGAATCTTTCAGTCATTTGATAGGTAGATTGGAGGCATTGGGGTTTTTAGATAGGGCTGTTGAATTTTTGCCTGACAAGGCAGAATTATCAAGACGCACAATTGCAAATCAAAAAATAACGAGACCTGAATTAGCGGTGCTACTTTCTTATAGTAAAATGGCATTGGATAAGCTGTTAAATAATAGTACTCTAACAAAGGATAGGCACTTTAAAACACATTTAGTGAATTATTTTCCTAAATTAATGCATGAAAAATTTAAAGAAGAAATAGAAGATCATCCACTAAGTCAAGATATTATCAGGACAATTATTACTAATCGCTTGATCAATCAATTATCAGGTCCAGTAGTAAGTAGTATAAGCCTTGAAACTGGAGCTGAGCCAAGTGATATAGCAAGGGCGTATGAAGTAGTAACTGAAGTGTTTGACTTATCGAATTTGTGGAGAGAAACTAGTATGCTGGGGATCAATGTGCCTGCTAGTATTAAGGTTGAGATATTTTCTGATCTTGCGAAGATAATGCGAAGAGGGATCAGTTGGTTTGTAAAAAACATTAAGTCTCCAATTCATATTACTGAAACTGTAGAAGAATATCGCAGGAAAACAGAGTTACTTGCTGATATTATAAGTAAACTTTTAGTCGGAACAAACAAAACGAGATATTATAATAAAATCGAGCATTATGTCTCAGCTTCAATTGATAAAAAATTAGCTAAAGCCATAGCGACATTAGAAGTATTAGTATCCGCTTTTGATATCATATACATCGCTAAAAAGACCAAAGTGTCAAATGAGGTTATAGCTAATTTGTATTTTGAATGTGGTGACTTAGCTGGTATAGATTGGCTGAGAGATTCGTGTGAATCACAGATTAATGAGTCATATTGGAACAGATTGTCAGTACAATCACTAAAAGATGATCTGTATGATAAACAACGTAGATTAGTAGTAGCAATAGTACTCAGTAATAAAAAAAATTCGAGCTTAAAATCTTGGATTAAAATGAACATGTCTCATGCTGGAATATTTATTGATTTTATAAACCAAATGAAAATGCAAGAAGCAATAAATCTTAATATGATAATACTTGCTAATAAAAAGCTTGAGATATTTTTAAGAAAAGTGGAGGCAGCTTTATGACATCTAAGCTCAAGGAAGCAAGAGAAAATGCTGGATACACGGTTGAACAAGTAGCAGATATTTTAAAGATTAGAAAGCAATATATTATCGGCATAGAGGAAGAGGATTTTGATCAGATTCCAGGAAAAATATACGTTGAAGGATATATGAAATTATA
>JAAFHP010000047.1 GCA_013298405.1 Alphaproteobacteria bacterium
AGAAGGTAACGGGCCAATTTCAAATATATCAGCTATCGGCAGTACGCATAAAACGGATACACTAAATAACAAAACTTTAGTTTTATACCACCCAACCTTTCCTGTACGAAATAACTCATACGCCCAGCTGGCAAATACAACCGGAATGAGTACTGATACTAGACCAAATAGTTGATATAGCATATCAGACATATAAGAACCAATATAGTACAAAAAATTGCCTGGCTTAGCATCAGTTGCTAAATTAAATGATGGATCACTCGAATTATACGAAATCAGAGATGTGATGATCGCCAGAGCAAAAATAAGCATTATAAAAGCTCGTATTTTACTATTTGCTAAAAATAATTTTAGATATCCAAACACAAAAATACCTTAGTAATATTTCATTTTATCGCTTGTATTATAGCTCCAGCCTTTGATCAATCAAGTAAATATCAACATAATACTATAATTGACAAAACAACCAATCATTTATTGTTAATAGTTTATTTACCTTTTTCTACCATAATCCATTTTCAGTAGCAATTATTGGTTGCTACTTTTTATTAATAAACGAAAAGGCAAAAATATGGCAAAATCAAAAATCCCATCGACTTATGAAGAGTTAAGAGGTCATTTGGATGAAGTTTTCTACGATTTCATCAAGGATCCAGCAAAATATGGTGTAGATGTTGATTCAGCAGAAGAAATTATGCAAATGTCAGCACTTGGTAAGAAAGGATTATGGGAAAAATTTAAGCAACAATTTAAGCTTAAATTAACACAACTTGAGCAACATGATTTAGCAGAGCTGCTCCGGCAAGATCTTTCTGAGGATGGAGTGCAAGTGGCTTCTAAAAAAACACTAGATGCGATTCTAAAACACCCAGAGAACCCAGCTTTTCAACTTGAACCAGAGATGATTGAAGCTATACACAGTTTAGGTCAAAAAGAAGTAGAACAGCTAAGAATAGAAACTGCTAGTCTTTATAAAATTGAGTTAACTGAATCAGTTGGTCACAAAATTTTAGCTTTCTTACAAAAGTTATGGATTAAGCTTGCCCCAGTACTTGACAAAATATTTGATAAGCTAATTGATCATGGGGTAGAACATTTGGGGAACGCCATTGGGACAAAATTAGATCCTGAATTTAAAGGGTTAATTACAGTCACAGTAGGAGAAATAGGTCATGGTATTGAAGATGTTGGTATCAAAACTACTACAAAAATCCTCGATGAAGAGAGGAAAGAAGATATGCTTGATCGCTTGTCAGATGGCGGAAAAGAAGTACTAGGTGTTCTAGGAACAGGCCTTGGCAATGTAGCAAACAGTGCTGTCGAAATAGGAGAAAAACAAGCAATAAATAAATTGGGAATTAGCAGTCTTATTGAAAAGCAACCTGAGAATCCGATGCTTTCCTCGGTAGATCATCATGAGGATCAACCGGTGCATCCTATGGGTGAGCATCCTGAGGATAACCAATAATTTTTAAAAAATACTCCTCTTAATTAGCTATGAACAAAGATAGTTAGAGGGGTATTTTTTTTGTAATCTGGAGTTATTATAAATATTCTTGAGAGGGTAATACGCTCTCTGCTCCTGATATTGCAACCTCAACAGACTCTAGGGCACTTGAAGACAAATTTTCTAGAGGCTTGATAACTTTTCATTATGTTTTTCTTTGTCATCCGGTGGCTTCTGAGCTGGTGTAGGCTGAGGCAAGAATACCTCCATCAGCGAATCGTAACATAATCAGTTCAATCGGGTAACTTAACAATGTTTGAAGCACCATTTGAGATACTTCGTCAATTTTTTTTATCCTAAGTTCAACTTTCTTTCCCATCAAACACTCCAAATAAAATTCATCAGGAGGAATAGATATTTGAAGATCTGTGAGTTCATTATTATAAAAAACAGAACCATGAGGTGCTCTCTTTGTGAAAGGAACATTATTTGCCACCACATAAAAATTTTCTGAAGAAAAAACACGCCCAAAACCATCTATTGCTAACGTATCTATAAATTTACCAGGAGTGCTGTATTTAAAAATATTGCTCGTAATTCGAACATTACTCAGTTGACTTAGTACCGCATCAATCTGTTCATTTACAGCTGCTACCTCATTATCATTGTAGTAAGATTCCCACTTTAGCTCCATTTACAGATGCGACAGAACCTTTAAGATGCTTCAGGAGCGTGCCCCAAAACCTGTTGTTCAAGCTCTTGCGCTGTGTAGTTGGTAATCATTTCATGTTAAAGCCCAAGGGTATAAATCCTGTGAAAATCGTGCTTACCGAGATCAATGAAGGGTATAACTTTACTGATTGCACCTCGTTCTTTGGTGCAAAAATGTATGATACGCACTTTGTAGAGGAGACAGAAGATGGGCTTAAGTTAACAAATAAACTAGTTGTAACCGGTCCGCTTAAATGGCTATGGATTAAACTTGTTGCACAAAATGTTGCAGATACTGTACCAGAGGAAATGGAAAGCTTAGTGAACCTTGCAAGAGGTAGTAATGTCTAATCTGCCCTTTGGTTTTGATCAGCCAGAAGACAGCCCTGGATTTCTGCTTTGGCAAACAACTTTTGTTTGGCAACGCCATATAAAAAGAGCGTTAGAGTTATATGATATATCACATGCCCAGTTTGTGATTATGGCCACTTTGATGTGGTTTGAAGCACATCACTACGACACGACTCAAACCCTCATCGCAAACTGGTCTAAGCTAGATAAAATGACTGTTTCTAAGTCTTTAAAAAAGCTTGTTGCCCAAGGGTACATAAGCCGTACGGAACACGAAACAGATACACGAGCCAAAAGTGTAGCGCTTACAGAAAAAGGTAAGGATATGCTATACATACTGGTCCCAATTGTTGAAAGCATTGATAGTAGGTTTTTTGGCAAATTACCTCATATAGAACAAAAAAATCTTATAGGCATCTTGGCGAAATTGTCCAAAGAGGAGTAGGGTGAGTATTTCGATAAGATTTTGGATTGGCGTTGCTTGCAAAGATCATGTTGAAAATGGAATCAAATGGGAAATTTGTCAATTTTGCCATGGTAGTATTAGAGTAAGCAAGCTACTTAAAAAAGGTGATTTTGTGATTTATTATTCTTCCAAGATCTCCATGGAAAGCAGTGCGCTTTATCAAAAATTTACTGCTATAGGTCAAATAATCGATGATGCCCCTTACCAAGTAGATATGGGGAACGGATTTAAACCATTTAGACGAGATATCAAGTATTTTGATGCTCGTCATATTGATATTAAACCACTCATTCCGAGCTTATCATTTATTAAAAATAAAACATCGTGGGGTTATGTATTTAGATATGGTTTTTTAGAGATAGATCAAGGCTCTTTTGAAATTATTGCAACTAGTATGATTGGAAGGAATCCTTTATTAGTGTGATAATCAAGCCTAAATTGCACTGTTTCATAAATTGCTCCAGTCATTCATCTTTAAAAAAGCAGGATTTGATAATCCTGCTTTTTCTCAGTGTATAACGGGTTGGTTTGTTTGAGAATTTAGAATCCCATGCCACCCATACCTCCCATGCCGCCCATACCACCTGCAGCAGGACTTTCTTCTTTGACAGTAGGATCAGCTGTAATAATTGCCTCTGTAGTAATAATTAGAGAAGCAACTGATGCAGCATCAATAAGAGCAGTACGCACAACTTTAGTTGGATCAATAATACCTGCTTTAAACATATCAACATAATCCATATCCTGAGCATTAAAGCCAAGTGTAGTTGATTTAGACTCTTCAAGTTTACCAGCTACTATTGCCCCATCAACACCAGCATTTTCAGCTATTTGTTTCAATGGTGATTGCAGTGCTTTTTTCACTATGTTAATACCAGCTTGTTGATCATCATTTGGTGCATGCAATTTTTCAAGCGCTCTTGCCGCGTAAAATAGAGTCACACCACCCCCTGCAACAACTCCTTCTTCTACAGCAGCTCTAGTTGCATGCAAAGCATCGTCAACACGGTCTTTTCTTTCTTTTACTTCAACTTCGGTTGCACCACCAACTTTAAGCACCGCAACGCCACCAACTAATTTGGCTAATCTTTCTTGAAGTTTTTCTTTGTCATAATCAGAAGTGGTTTCCGTAATTTGCTTACGTATCTGTGCGCATCTAGCTTCAATATCGACTTTTTGACCAGATCCATCAACTATAACAGTATCTTCTTTTGTAATTTTTATTTTCTTTGCATTACCAAGCATTGAAATGCTGACATTATCAAGTTTCATTCCTAGATCTTCGCTTATTAACTGTCCACCAGTTAAAATCGCTATATCCTCAAGCATAGATTTTCTTCTGTCGCCAAATCCTGGCGCTTTCACTGCAGCAACCTTTAGACCGCCTCTTAACTTATTGACTACTAATGTGGCTAGTGCTTCACCTTCAACATCTTCTGCTACTATCAACAATGGTCTGCCAGATTGGACTACTGCTTCAAGCACAGGAAGCATTGGCTGTAGGCTTGATAATTTTTTCTCGAATAACAGAATGTATGGATTCTCTAGCTCTGCTACCATTTTCTCATGATTAGTCACAAAATATGGAGAAATGTAGCCTCTATCAAACATCATCCCTTCAACGACATCTACTTCAAAGCCAAAATTCTTTGCTTCTTCTACGGTGATCACACCCTCTTTACCAACTTTTTCCATAGCAAGAGCAATTTGTTCACCAATTTCTCTATCGCCATTTGCTGATATCGTCCCAACTTGAGCTATTTCTTCTTTAGAACTAATAGGCTTACTAGCTTTTTTAATCTCTACTAATATTGCTGACACTGCTAGATCAATACCTCTTTTTAAATCCATTGGGTTAAAGCCAGCAGCAACAGCTTTATTGCCATCTTTTACTATTGCCTGAGTTAGAATAGTAGCGGTGGTGGTACCATCACCTGCAACATCAGCAGTTTTACTTGCTACTGATTTTACAAGCTGCGCACCAAGATTCTGCATTGCATCTTTTAGTTCAACTGCTTTTGCCACAGTCACGCCATCTTTAGTCAGTCTTGGCGCCCCAAAAGACTGCTCTATTGCCACATTTCTTCCTTTCGGGCCTAATGTTACTTTTACGGTGTCCGCGAGTATATCAACTCCTTTGATCATTTCTTCGCGAGCTTTAGTTCCGTATTTAATTTGTTTAGCCATAATTATCTCCTTAAGTATTCAAATTATTTTGTTACAATTCCCATAACATCACTTTCTTTCATGATGATTAGGTCATGACTATCAATTTTAACTTCTGTGCCGCCCCATTTTCCATACATCACTATATCACCTACTTTTACTTCTAATGGGATTAATTTACCGTCTTTATCTCTAAGTCCAGCGCCAACTGCTACTACTTTCCCTTGCATCGGCTTTTCCTTAGCAGTATCAGGTATGATTATTCCGCCAGAGGTTTTTTCCTCATGTGCTAATGGTAAAACCGCAATTCGGTCGTGTAATGGTTTGAAATTCATCGTAACCTCTCAAAAAAATTTAATGTTAGTTCAGTGTTGTAACTCTCTATATATGATCGGGTTAAAACTACTTCAAGTGGTGATCACAAATTTTTATCAATTATTTTGTGTTTATTCTTAAAACAGTTTATCTAGTTCTGTTTTGTAGAGCTTAAGAACTTGCTCTAGTGATGTAGTATTTACAATAAATTTTGTAAGGAAAAATTGAGCTCTTAACTTAGCACGATCCATAAAATTAATTGATTCTCGAGCTAAGCAGGAAAGCATTTGTGAGATGTATTTAGAGCAAATCTCAGGATTCTCTCTAGCAAAATTATGTATTGCTTTTAGATTATTGTAGGTTGTGAATTTGATTTCTATACTTTCTTTATCTGTAGAATTGATAGTCACGTAATCATCCAATATTGCAAATTTAGTATATTTCGCACACCGAAGTGATAGCGACATATTTTGTGTATAAATACTGCTATCTGCTCCTTCGATTTTATCAAGTAATTTAGTGTTAATAATCGTACCTGATTTTCCTAAATTCCTTACTGCCTTCTGCTTACCTAATAAAATATCATATATAGGATTTTCTATAATTTTCTGCCCTCCAGTTGGGGTATAATTTTGCAGGGTTTTCCCTACTAAACCAATAGCTACTTCCGTACCTAATTTTACACAAGCATCCATAAGCAAGGATGTTGATTCGGGGAGTAATTCTTCATTTCCTTCAACAAAATGAATATAATCTCCCGATGCTAAACCTAGAGCTTTATTAACGCTTATTGCAGGACCTTGTAATTCTTGTGTAATAATTGTTGTACGAGGCAAATCATTAACTTCCTTTTTTAACAATGATAAAGAACCGTCGCTACTACCATCATCTACAAAAATATATTCTTTTCTAAAATCTCCTCTAATTTTCTTTAAAGAATCAACCAGCTTGGTTATACTTGCTTCGTTATTTCTTATTAAGACTATATATGAACATCTGAACATGGCTAAATAATTATTAATCTATAAAAATATGATTATAATTAGAGCAAAACTCCAATGCAAGGACTTGGGACTATTTAATATTACAGAGCTACATAAATGATTTCAATAAACTGTTATTTTACACTTTCTGAATTATTGCCTAAAACTTTTTGTTCACTAGCAGAAAAATGTTACTATAACGGAACAAAGACTTGCGTAATTTCCCAAAATAAGGATCAGTTAAATAATCTTGATAAATCTCTTTGGACTTATTCAAAGAAACACTTCATCCCGCATGGTACTATGGACGATTCTTTTAAGAAGCACCATCCTATTTATTTAACTACAGAAATTGAAAAAAATAGCGAGACAAAAATATATATTATCATTAATCCTTCAGGAGAATTTTTGCTTAGTAATTTATCTGCACTTAATAAAATTGATATAGAAAAACTATTACTTGTCATTGATGTATCTACAGGTATACCAGTTGATCAACTAAAAGGTTTGCTATCTAAAAGTAACTTAAAAGAAAATCCAATAAACTTTTTCACTCAATCAAAAAATGGTAACTGGACCAAAGTAGATTAAGCTAATAGTGATTTATTTCAAATGTATAGTTTTTACATCAATTTACTATATTAACCAAAGAGCATTTTCTGGAGCTTGCTGTTGGTATGTTTTTATTGTAGTATCAGTTGTTGAACCAAATCTTTATTGAAGAGGACGAATGCAACACAACATATTTGTAATTTAAGGTTAGTGTGCTATGGCCAGAGTGTTAATAGTAGAAGATAATGAGCTTAACTTAAAACTATTTCATGATCTTCTTACTATACAAGAGCATGAGGTAGTAACCTCTAGGGATGGTAAAGGTATCTTAGAGCTTGTGATCGCATCGAAACCGGATTTAATTCTTATGGATATTCATTTAAATGGACTTTCAGGAATTGATTTAGTCCGAATCTTAAAAAACGACTCTAAAACTGCACATATTCCTATAATAGTTATCACAGCTTTTGCAATGAAAATGGATGAAGCAAGAATTTCAAAATCTGGATGCGATATGTATTTATCTAAACCCGTATCTATCGATAAATTTTTTAAGGCTGTAGAGAAATTTCTCTCGCCTACTAGAGATAATAAAAAATGACAGCCACAGTATTAGTAGTAGATGATTTAGAACAAAATGTTAAGTTGCTTGAAGCTAAACTATTAAGCGAATATTATACTGTGCTATCAGCCAATAATGGAAAAAAAGCACTTGAACTACTAGCAACCAATAGCGTGGATATTGTCTTACTTGATGTGATGATGCCAGAAATGGATGGCTTTGAAGCATGCAAACAGATTAAAGCAAATCCTGAAACTACTCATATTCCAGTAGTAATGGTTACAGCACTTTCTGAAATCGAAGATCGAGTCAAGGGGCTTGAATCAGGAGCAGATGAATTTCTGACAAAACCCATCAATGATACTGCGTTGTTTGCCAGAGTAAGATCTCTTGCACGAATGAAAACAGTTATTGATGAGCTGAAATTAAGAAATAAAACCAATGAAGAATTGGGTAGTGAAGTAATAGCATTTAATGATAATTTTGCTGAAAGTAAAATTCTTCTTCTTGATGACGATGTTATTCAAGCACAAAATGTAAAAACTGATCTAGCGCCACTTACCACACAAGTACAAATATTATCAAAATCTGAGAAGATTGACTCTCTTGGGTCATTTATACCGGATCTCATTATTATTAATTGCCAAATGGATACAGAAGATCCACTTCGTATTGGCGTGACCTTAAGAGCAAAACCTATTCTTAAAAATTCAGTGATTATGCTCATGGCAGAAGAAGAAAACATTCCTATGGTTATTAAAGGAATGGAACTAGGTATAAATGATTACTTTATCTATCCGGTAGATAAGAGTGAGCTAAAAGCACGGGTAAAAACTCAATTAAGAAGAAAATTATACCAAGATAAGCTTAGAACTGAACTTGAAGAAAGCGTTGATTTGTCAACTAAAGATGGTCTTACCGGCGTATTTAATAGGCGATATTTTGACATTCACATCATTCAAATGGCTCAAAAAGCTACTGAATCAGGGCAAAAACTATGCTTAATGATTATGGATATGGACCATTTTAAAGAAGTAAATGATACATATGGGCATCAGGCGGGTGATAGCGTTCTCATCTCTTTAACTAAAAGCTTAAAGAACTCATTTAGAATTACTGATCTCATAGCTAGATATGGGGGCGAAGAGTTTGTCGTATTGTTAGGTAATACCAACATTGAGCAAGGAAAAACTCTTGCTGAACGCTTAAGGCAACAAGTGGAGGCGCTGAATTTTGATGTTCCTGGCCTAGCAAGTCCGATTAAAAAAACTGTATCTATAGGCGTAAGTGAATTTATCCCAAATGAGACTGTTGCTGATTTTGTTGGCAGAGTGGACAAAGGTCTCTACGATGCAAAAGAGTCTGGTAGAAATAAAGTTGTTGTGATGTAGTGTTCTTTCAAGAAACTGTTACAGAAAGTAATGTATAAATACCAAATCCAACTAGTATAGCGGCTGATAAGTATTTGATATAGTTAAGCCAAACTTGAGGAAGTTTATGCTTAATTTTGACTATCATACTTGCTAAAATTACCCACCATACCATTGATCCTAAGAATATACCTAAAACCATTACAAATGACTCTAAAATAGTTGCAGGACCATTGCTAATAGAAGCAAAAATTCCTATAAAGGTCAGTATGGTCATTGGATTTGTCATAGTCAGAAGAAATACTTCCATCATCAACTTTACTTTTGAGCTTCTACCCATAGTGGGGCTATTTGCTGTACTTTGTGTTGATAATTTCAATTCTCTATAAGCTAAGTACAATAGTAATACACCGCCACAAAGTTTTATGATCCATGCACTTGTAATTAGAATATGCATTACTGCGGACAACCCAAAAGCAGCTATGAGGCCATAGGTTGCATCCGCTAGTGCTGCTCCTGCTCCCACAGCAAGTCCTGCTTTATATCCAGATTCAATAGTTTTTTTGATACACAAAAAGCCAATAGGGCCAACGGGTGCAGCAATTGCTATCCCTATTAACATAGCTTTTAAAAAATATAATATTATTGACATAAGAATATAATATCGAATATTACTTACTATAAAACTGAATTACTACAAGTGATGGTGCCGGATGTCGGATTTGAACTGACAACCTACCGCTTACAAGGCGGTTGCTCTACCGTTGAGCTAATCCGGCAATATGATTTAAAGTCTTAACTAGAAGCTTGAGCTTTTAATTCTTTCTTCGAAAGCTTTTTAGTGTGAGCCTTGACTTTAACCGCCATTTTTTTAACCATAGATTCAGGTAATTTAATTCCTGCTTCCTTAATAAAAAGAGCGACACGATCTGTTGGTTGCGCTCCTTGTGATAACCAATACTCAACGCGGTCACTTTTTAGCACAACTCTTTCTTTATCGCCTTTTTTAAGCAAAGCATCATAAGTACCAATTTTCTCAATGAATGAACCATCTCTTGGGGCGCGAACATCAGCAACAACGACCCTGTAAAAAGGACGTTTTTTTGCTCCACCTCTTGCTAAGCGAATTTTAACAGCCATAAACTAAACCTACTTAATTTTTTCTTCTTTGAATTCTACGTGCTTACGAACTTTGGGATCGTATTTTTTGAATGACAACTTCTCTGTTAAAGTTTTTGGATTACGCTTTTTAACAAGATAATACCCTGTGCCAGCCGTACTAACTAACTTCACTAACAGGTTTTTATTTTTTCTTTTTTACAAAGCTTTTGACATAATTTTTCAAAATAATTC
>JAAFHP010000048.1 GCA_013298405.1 Alphaproteobacteria bacterium
AGTTTTGATCTTAATTACTGGTGGTAATTTAGATCCGGAGTTTTATCACGAACTAAGTACTGCCGACTTGTTCTTGCCTTCATCAGTTTAATAATATGCCTATTTAATGCTCTGTTACTTTGTTGCTTAAAACCTGTAATAATTTTAGTGCAGCTTCTTTCTCTGCTTCCTTTATAGTTTTACCGTGAGCTATTTGCGAATGAGATGAAGCACATACTTGTACAGTAAAAATGGGGGAATGCATAGGGCCACTCTTTTCTATTACTTTGTATGATGGCGTATTATGATATAGATGCTGCGTTAATTCTTGTAGAGCAGATTTAGGATCGATGGCATTGAAGTCTAAATCATGAATATATTCATACCAAAGTTTGTGTACAAACTCTTTGGTTTTTATTATTCCTGCATCAAGATATATCGCGGCAATGAGTGCTTCCATTACATTTTCAAGATTATTTGGATTTTCTCTGCCATGTGATTTTTCTTCGCCTTCAGTCATTATTATATAATGAGCTAGGTCCAAAGTTTTGGCAATTCTAACTATTGTGTCTTTTGAAACTGCATACGCCTTAATTTTAGCAATTTGTCCTTCTTGGTAGTGACTAAAATTACTAAATATCATTTCGCTAATTATAAAACCAAGTAAGGAATCACCAAGTAGTTCAAGTCTTTCATAATCTTTGATATTAATGTCGTGTTGCTTTAGAGAAGGGTGGCTTAGTGCTTCTTTTAGTAGAGAGATATCTTTAAATTTGTAGTTAATATTATCTTCTAATTGTGAAAGGTGAGTATGTTCTTCCATAGAGAGCTTCATGTTGTTTCATACATGCTATTAAAGAGTCTATTGAATCGTATTGACATAAACCAAGAGCCAAATCGCATAATTTGTCCCAAGACATTCTCGGTTGAATCCCAAAGGGGGATTGCAGTAGAAAATAAAACAACCCTACCTTTTGCAATGAAGTTCTGAAATGGTACAGTTCCTAGTTGGTATCTACTATCTCCGGAATAATCTCTGTTGTCACCTATGAAAAAATAACGACCATTCTCAACTAAATATGGGCCATAATTGCTGTGGTCACGAGAATCTTTTCTAATTTTTGTAGATTTATATGAAAAATAACTTACGCCATTTGGCAAAGTTTCTTTGTATTTTTTATAACTTTCGCCATTTTCATCTACATAGGTCCCAACCTCCACTCTTTTTACCGGCTGATCGTTTATATATATAACATCATCGATAATTTGAACCTTATCCCCTGGTAAACCGAATAGTCGTTTAATATATCTTTCATTCATATCATGAGGTGGTCTCATAATAATAACATCTCCTCTTTGTGGTTGATTATCAAAGAAGCGACCTTCAAAAATATCTGGATTAAAAGGGATAGAATAGATGCTATACCCATAATCATATTTGGTTGAAAAAATATAATCACCTTCAAGAATAGTGGCTTTCATTGATGCAGTAGGGATATAAAAAATTTCAAATACAAAAGTTCTGATAGCAAGCGCTAGTAATATGACCACAAATAATGAAATTGCTTCCGATTTGTGTGATTTTTGTGTAGTGCTTGTTAACTCAGTCAATTTGTTTGCCTTTTGTTTGCTCTAAATTTACATATATTGGTACTTCCGCGATATAATAACTTTGCATAGCAAATTAATCCAGATAAATATGAAATTTAATCATAATTTCAAGTCGCCAAATTATTCGCAAAGGCAATTGCCAATCAAGTATATAATTATGCATTATACCGAAATGCTGTTTGAAGATGCGATACATAGGCTTCTTGATCCAAAGACACAAGTTAGCGCACATTATTTGATAAGAAATGATGGTGAAATATTTAATCTAGTTGATGATAATAAAATTGCTTGGCATGCGGGTGAAAGTTATTGGTATGGACAGGAGAAACTAAATCAAAATTCAATTGGCATTGAATTAGATAATTTAGGTAAAGAAGCATTCAGCAAAGAGCAGATAGAATCTTGCTTAAATTTATGTTTATATTTAAAGGGAGAATATAAACTGCCTTCGCAAAATTTTATCGGCCATTCAGATGTTGCGCCGGCAAGAAAAATAGATCCTGGTTTGTACTTTAATTGGCAATATTTTGCTAAAAATGATCTAGGTATATGGCACAACTTGGAGTGCCCCGAAAGAGATAAGGTTAAGTTTTTTTACGGTGATAACGGAGAAGAGGTGTTATTGCTGCAAAAGGGTTTGCAAAATCTTGGATATAATATCACCTTAACAGGCGAATTTGATGAGGGTACTAATTATGTAGTACGCTCATTTCAGGCTAAGTACGTTCCTAAGATCATAATAGACAAGGGCGTTGGTTTGTATTTTGAGAAAAGCTCAAAATATGACTGGACAGAATTTTCTCATGCCATACTACAAGAATTACTGTCAATTCCATAAATAATTTACCCTATAGTTTAAGCTGAATTGTAGGCAGAGTCTATGCAATTTGAAGTAGAATAAGTTATAAGTTTTTCTCAAAATATTTAATTTTAGTGTTAAAAAAAACACAAAAACTCTAAATTCAGATTAATTCAACAATTGAATAGTAATAAATATATTTCCTCTAAATTACAGCACATATATGTTCCCGAGACTTTCTAAATTTAACTTTTTAGTAGTAAAGATGTGTAGATTTTGTGCTTATTAATTATAATTAACTAAAGTGCAATACTTAGTAGCTACAAGAGTGAAGTTAAATATTAGAAATAATGATATGGAGATTTTAATAGAAAAATTTCTGTAGCATTTAATTTAATGTTGAGGTAATATTTAACTGTAGGTTGAAAATAGATATGAAAAATGGATTAGTTACATTACTAAATAGAGCAATAAATGAGCCCGTTAGTGCAGCAAGGGGCGTGCTGTTGTCTGAGCTACGGGATGTGATTGTCAATGGTCAGAAAAAATCTTTGGGTCCTATAAATTGGCGTTCAAGTGATCCTGTTGGCCTATTTGAGTCAGTAGGTAATGGTAATAATATATTTCACTTTCTCGCTAGTCATGGGTTGCTTAGGGATATTCTTCCAACTATAGAAGCCAATATTGATCTTATATTAGCAAGAGAAAAAATTGACTATCAAAGGGCTGGTTATGCATCTTCAAAAGTATTTTTAGCTGCAAAATTAGCAGAGGGGAATGTACATGGAGTAGCGCCAATTCATTTAATGGCAAAAGAGGATAATCAAGATCTTGACTACCTCATAAGTATGCAGGTACCGCTTGGCCTATTTAAGATAAACACTGATGGTTCGAATATTATGCACCATCTTGCAAGAGGCGTTAAATTTCAAGAAAGATTGAAATATATTACAGATAATATAGATGGTCTTATTGCTGTTGAACAAGAGGGAGAAGTTGATGGTAGGGCAATAGTTTTACGTCTGATGGATGCACAGAATACGCGCGGATTTAATCCATGGCAAATTGCTCTTCATTATAGTGCTGGTAGTCCTGAAACCGCTCTTGCAATGAAGAACTTATATGACCTTGGTGGAATACACACTGTTGGCGTGCCTAGAGTAAAAATTAATGTAGAATTCATAGATAGGCTATTTAAATCAGGGAATATTTTAGATTTCTTGAAACAATCGCTGCATTTAGGTTGGTTAGATTTATTTGAGTCAATTCTTGTGCGTCAATCCGAAACAAGAGATTATCAATTTGGTAAATATGTTTTTCAGCTAATTGAAGAAATTAGACAATTTCCTGAAGCAAATGAAGTAGTGACTAATATCTACAGAATGATTTTCAGAGAATATTGGCCAACAATTACCCTAGCAGATGGTAATGTGGTTGCTCATCGGCAAATTCAATCGTTGGTGGAGCAAAAATCAGTTCATGGATTTTTGGGAATAGATCAAGAAAAGTTAATTAATGCCTTTGGTGTAAGTGAAGCAGAACTTGCGATTTATGGAACAGTTGTGGAAGCGATTGAAGCCAGATTGCTTGTTGGGTGCGCTGATAGCTACCAGGTTGTGCATAAGGCTAAAGTGATTCTAAGAGAAGAAGCTTCCAAAAAAGCAGGACCAGTTCCAAGCCCTGTTAAGATTCCTATGCAAGTTCTAATTGCACAAGAAATAGACCAAGACTCTGAAGTAATCAGATCTAATCCTGAATTATTACAAAAAGCCCTAGCTGTGGCGCAAATGATTGATGAAGGGGAAGTGACACAAGTTCTTCCAATTCTCATTACTACTGATCTAGATGAAAGTATGCATGAACTAGAATATATTGAGTCTGCGCAACAAATTTTAAAAGCCATTGAAATTGCTGAATACGCCAAAGAATTTGTAAAATTTGTCGGAACTCATGAATCATTATCTGAGTATGCACAAGATACTGATGTTACAACCATTCTGAGTATTTGTGAGCATTTTGGAGCTGAAGGAATAGAACAAGCAGTAGGTATATTACAAGAGGATATGTGCTTACAACCATATACAGTAGAGGAGTTTTGTGGGCAGTATTTTGTTTCTTTATCAAATGTTGAATTAGATGCGGTTACTTCGGTTGATTTTGAGTTTGTCATTGCAAAAGCCCTAGTGGACACACTGGTGAGTAAAGGTAGATTAAGTTTAGGTGTGCTTGAGTCTGCCTTTGCAACGGATAATAAAGAAGTAGTTTCTTATGGTTTAGAACAACTTAAAGCGACTTTAGATGCAGCGCAATGGGATCAAATTTATAGCTGGTCTACCGGTTATATGTGCAGTATTGGCTTGGAATTCTATGTGCTTGAACATGTCCTAGACAATGGGATTTTTACCCAACTTAAAGAAGCAAGTCTAAGCTACTTTGACAGCATTGAAAGTGAGCAATTAAACCTTGGGCGCTTAATTAGTACCATAGAGATAATAGCCAAAACATTATCTGGTAAAGATAATTCAGCACTTGATTCAGAGGCTGAATTTACAACCAGTATCAGTGCGATAGTCGCTACTTTTGGCAATGAAAGAAGACTAGCGGATTACGCAGAGCTTAAAGATAGCTTAATCACTCTTGGTAAGGTGATGAATCCAGCCTTTGAACTTGTGGAAGATCAAGCTCATGAAGTTGAGGTGATGGGAGGTGCTCAAATCCCAGTATTTGATGAATTACAATAAATTTATTTAAAGGAGAAAAAATATGGCAAAAACAAAAAATGTAGCAGGATGTAGAGCTCTTAAACAGGCTAATATCTTGCTTGGAATAGATGTAGATAATGCAATCTTATCATATCAACAAGCTATTGCATCATTTAAAGATGCTAGGAGTGACGGCGAAGCAGTAGAGGAAGCAAATCTAAAAAATGCATATATTAATTTATCCATTGCTCAAGCAAAACAGGATAAGTTTGATGAGGCAATTGCTTTATTAGCTGAGGCAATGGGTGAAGTAAGAGATAATGCCGAAATAACTGAAGCATTGTTTAATCATCGTTTTAATAAAGCTAGCAAAGCTTTGGTTGCTACTGATTATGGTACAGTAATTTCAGAGCTAGAAGAAGCTATAAAACTTGGTGTTGCTCCTGGGTCTACAGTAGAAGCAGAATTTTATATCACCCATACAAAAGTCAAATCTGGTGCAATTTCTACTCAAGAAGCAATTGGTGCATTTGCAAGAGTCAGAGATGATGTAGGGGTTGCAACAGTTGATGCACAGCTAAATCCTCTTTATAGAAAATATGCGATAGAGCTACTTACTGCTGGAAATTATGCTGGATTTAATGATTTCACACAAACCGCTTTGGTAGCAGCGGATGGTGGTCTTCTAGCTGATCTTCTTGGTCATGCAAGGTTTATTTATAACGAGGTAAACGATGTAGCTCATCATAGATTAGCTGCACAGCTTTTCTTTGGCTTGCATAAAGTAGGAAATGCTGAGGCGACTGCTGATCTTGAAATATTACTATTACAACATGATAATGACCCGTCTCACGATATTGCCAGTTTGGGTGATACACCTGATTTTGCAAATATCGTAAGCTAATCTAGAAGAGTTAAGAAGAAAAAATGGCAAAAATGCAGAATAAATTTTACACTTTATCAACGCAACTTATAGTTGTATTAATGCTATTTTTTCCTCTCTTAAGTTATGCAGAAAGTGGATATCCTGAATCTGATCCGTTCGTTCTTTCCGTGCGTAATGTTGATCAAGATGTACCTCCTGCGTCTAGTGCAGTAGCAAAGAGGGCGGCTTTTGTAGCAAAACCACCAGCTAGAGGATTACCTACAGCAGAAGGGAGATTTATCATAAAATCGGAGAGGACAGTTCCCGTGCAGATAAGCCGTAGTGAGCTTGAAGTAAAATCAGATGACGATATTGACGATCATCATAGTAGCTCAGGTAAAATAGTTGGTGATGTAGTAGATTCGGATCAGAATAGCAAAACTTCGCCAAGAAGAATCTTAGAGAGTATTGATCCAAATTCTGCATATGAACGTGTGACGCCTGCATCACCTCCCCCCCATTCTGCATCATCACCTAAAAAAAAGCAAAAATCGCCGGCAAAGATATCTGTTGTACCTAACGAAGGTATGGGATCAGGAGCTGCACCAGCACTGCCCAAGAAAACATTTGTTCCAAGAGCGCAACCAAGGACTCTTGCTAAAGCGCAAGGAAGAATCGAGATCGGCCACTCTGCTACCTCTGTTGGTGCTGGTGATAACCATACTGCTGCAACAAAAGAAAGTATCGCTTTTGCTAAGCGTATAGTGGATCAGGACGATGGAGAAGCCACTGTTGTAGTAGCTTCTCCTCCTTCATTACCACAAGTGGCTGATATTGGTGCTGCCGGGAAAACTACAGCAGTAAAAAGGCAATTTACCAAAAAAGTAACAGGAAAAACTCTGGCAAGGCCTGTACATGTCGATTCTTTACCTCTTCCTGCAGCAAAAGCTTCTGTTGTTCAGAGAGTAATTAGTGATGGAGCACAAATTAACTTCAATGCGCCGCCAGTAGCTAGTGGGTCTAAAGTGCTAGCTGTAGAAACTGAAGTAAGAGGATTAAGCATAACTAATGGGTCAGATAGTGGGGATATTGCTATGCCTGATTTAGTGATGCTGAATAAAAACACAGAACATAATTTACAAATTATGTTTCCAGCGATTACTCAAAGTTCAGAAATCGATGTATCTATTCCTAAAACTGATATGGAAGAGAAAATAATAGATGTTAATGATGAAAATATTACCCCACATATTAGTGATGGTAGATCTATAGACAATCGTACCTTTCAGGTTTTAATGCAACCAAAAGAATTAATTTCTGATACAGCAATAGGATTACGAGAAATATCTGGTGGCGTCGTGGCTGATCAAGAATTGCCTTATGTACATATGATGAAAAAGATGGAATTGGTGGCTGATACGCGAGTCATGCTGCCTTTTGTAGTTGCTGGTAGGAGTATTGCTACATTGCCTAATATTTTGATGCAATCCAAAGTAATAGAACCATCTATGGGTATTATTGGTGCATCTTCAATTAGTCCAGGAAATCAAATTGTAAGCGATTTGCCTCTTATTGGGATGGATCAGCAAGACGTGGTTGTAAGTGAGAATATAGTTTTACCAGTAATATCGCAAGGATCTTTAGCAGTGATGGATTTGCCAGAGCTAAGGGTGCTCGGCAAGGAAGTACCTAGCCACGATGTACAAATGGTTGTGCCTAATATTAAAGCTGGAGACAAAATAGAAATAGAGCTGCAGTTACCTGAAACGCGCATGCAGAAAAAGAAACTTGATGTCGATTCACGAGTCATTATTCCTTTAGTTCTAGGTGGTGTAAATGTGAGTGCTATATTACCCAATGCACTCATGCGTTCTAAGGAAAGAGAGCCAGTTATGGATATAGCTGCTTCATCAATTGGCCAAGGTAAGCAGTTAACAGGCGAAACTGTGCCAATTATAGGGCCACAAAAAAAGATAGATGCTATAACTGCTGTCAATATTCCTATTATAGAAAGAGGCGTTGAAGTTGGTAATAGCGTGCCAGATTTAGTTATGGCGCACAAGATAGTAGTTCGTAGTGAAAATATTGCTTTATCTGGAATTATTAGAGGAAGAGAACTGTTTACATCTTCCCCACTTGTAGCAATGGCGCTAAAGAACCAAATTACTTTTCCTGATACAGATGTGCTACCTATTTCTAGTGGCAAAGCGATAGGTATTGATATAGATGATCCCTTAATGACAAAGAAAGAAGTAGTTGCCAATGTTGTAACGATTACGCCAGAAATAGATCGTGGCTATGAAGTTGATGTTGATATACCAGATATACCTATACTTCCAAAAGTAATAATACTAGATTCTGGGCTTGAGTTACCGCAAGTGTCATTAGGTATAAAATTGGAAGACGCATTACCTGCGATGCCTATGCTTTCTAAAAGAAGAGAGCTAGTTGTTGATATTGTAATGCCATCAATTGAAGAAGGAAATGAACTTGCGGGTGATCTGCCTCCTATTGGAATGAATCAGAAAGACGTTGTTGCTAATGATAGTATAATCTTGCCAATAATTGCGCTCGGGTTAGAGGCGGATGAAGATCAGCCAGTAACTCATATAAATGATCAACATATAGCATCAGAGGTAATGGTTATATTCCCAGCTATTTCATTAGGGAATAGTATTGATACAAATATTGCAGCCATACCAGCAAAATTTCATGTGACACCTGTGGATACAACTGTTCTTATGCCGATTGACGCGCCTGTAAGTAGTTCGCAATACATTTCATATGATACAGTGCAAGGAAATGATACAACTACTGATAGTAAGGAAGAATATATCACAGAAAAGCAAAGCTATAGTATGAATGATCAATTATCATTGAGCAATGATAAGGTGGTGCTTGGTGGTGGGGATGAATTTGTAGCTACAATGCCTATTTTAGAAATTACAAAGACTGTAGTAGATTATGTAAAACAAGGGATGCATTATGCTATTAGCTCGTTTGAAACTATTAATGCCATTATCTCAGCAAGGCTTGATATCTTTAAATCTGAATTAACGCTGGGTGTTGCTGCTGGTGATGAAAATACTGTTGTGGAAAAAGGAGTGTGGTCGAAAATATTCACATCAAAAACAACTCAAGATAATAGTATTGGCAAGGCAGAATTTAATAATAATCAAAATGGTTTTATTATTGGCTTTGATGCTGAGCTAAAGGATGAAAATGTTTTTGGTGTAGCTGTTACTAAATCAGATTCAAAAACTAATTTTTTCAGCAGTGTAGATAATAGTCAAAAGTCAGATCTTTACTCTGTAATTTTATATAATGAAATGGGTTTAACTGATAAATTATATTTAAACACTAATCTTAAATACGGTAAAGCTTACGTTAAGCATAAGATATATACTGCCAATACTCTATCTGGTAAAACTACAGCAGATATATTTAGCGCATCTGTTGACAGCGTCTATAAACACAAGAGCACCAATGGAACGCTAATATCGCCAATACTTAGATTTACATTCTCGAATTTCTTTATAGATGATTTTTCTGAAATAAATGATGAGATTAAAGTATATATTCCTCATAAAAGGGCAAGAGTTCTTCTTGCTCAAAGTGGTATGGGCTTTAAAAGGGCAATTGCTGCTGGCAGGTCAAAAGTGGAAATAGAGTTTCATGGTGGAGTAGAAACTATATTAGCGCTAAGGCAATCAAATGATATGATAACAATAATTTCTGATGTGACTGAACATATTCAAGGAGAGTTTGTTCATCCAACAAAAACTAGATATAATTTTGGTGCTAATTTAGCAGTAGTGACTGATATGGGTTTAAGGGCAGGTGTTGCAGCAGATCATATTTTTGCAAATCGCTATAGAAGTAGCGGAGCATTCTTGTTCTTGATATATCATTTCTAAGAGCTGTATACAGCTGATTTAGTATCCAGATACGAGTCCTAGGATCCATGAGCATGAGGTTATGACTACTTTAAGAGTGGATCCCAAATCAAGTTTGGGATGACTAAACGTGAGGGGAGAGTGTGACTGTGTTTTGTTCAACATGACTAGCGGGGTCTAGGATACTGCACTTTAGTCACCCCAAACTTGATTTGGGGTCCACAATGAGTAATGGATGCTGCTATCTGGGTGCAGCATGAAAAAAGCCATCAACTATTGTGTGTTCTA
>JAAFHP010000049.1 GCA_013298405.1 Alphaproteobacteria bacterium
AAAATACTTTAACTTCAAGACCATATGGATCCCAAATCAAGTTTGGGATGAGACCGTATTCTAGTCTTCGTATCAGGTCATGACTCTTATCTATAACCCCACTAATGCCCGAGAAAACTCCTTCACATCAAATGGTTTTAAATCTCCTATAGACTCACCTACACCAATGTAATGAACAGGAATACTAAACTTCTGTACTATTCCAACTACTGAACCTGCCTTAGCAGTGCCATCTAATTTTGTAATTATCAAACCAGATACATTAGTTATAGACTTAAATTGCTCTACTTGAATTGAGGCATTCTGGCCCGTTGTACCATCAATAACTAATAAACAATGATGGGGGGCAGTAGGATCTATTTTTTTTATTACACGTACTATTTTTACTAATTCTTCCATTAGGTTCTTTTGATTATGCAATCTTCCAGCAGTATCAATATACAAAACGTCGATACCAGTAGCTATTGAATCTATAATTGCTTGATGCGTTACGCTAGCTGGATCTGCATTTTCTTCGCCTTTATATAGCTTTGCACCAGCTCTTTGAGCCCACTCTTCTATCTGCCCTACCGCTGCTGCTCTATAAGTATCACATGCTGCAATTGCTACTTTCTTACCATTCTTAGTATCGTTGGAAGCTAATTTGCCTATAGACGTGGTTTTACCATTACCATTCACACCACAAACTACTATTATGTTTAATCTATTATCTAGTATATCAAATTTATGATTTTGTTTAGCCAATATAGCTTCAATAATATCAGCTAAATCCTGCTTGATTTCTTCGGTAGTTACTTCTTTGTTGAATTTGTGCTTCTTAATATATTCGATTACTTCATTCGTTACAGTTGTGCCTACATCAGCCATCAAAAGCACATCTTCAAGCTCTTGTAATACCTCAGTATCCAATCTTCTTTTTATAAATATATGTTCAAGCCCACTTCCAATTTTATTAGAAGTTTTAGATAGCGCAGACTTTAATTTGCTTAAAAAACTAGTCACTATTATTTGCTTAAAAACTGATTTTTATATTTATCCAAAAGTCCCTTCATTTGATCAATGTTCAAGCTTTTATCAATATTTCTATAATCAACTGCACCTGAACTTGATACTAATAAGTCAATAGTGTCCCTCAAGACAGCATTCCTATTCCCTACTAACTCAGATATTGCTTCAAGCTTGTCTGGCACATTGAGCATATAATAAGAAATAGCAAGACGTAAAATATCTTGCGCTGCTGCCATGTCGTTATCAACTTTTAATATTAAACTCTCTATATCAGAAGATACTTGATCAATATATTTTTCCCAGGATTTGGCTTGAAATAGCGCTTCACGCCTTATTATTTCAGCATCATGTGTGATATCGTCTTTAATATACGCCAGTGCTTCAGCATATTTTTCAGCGCTTACCATCGCCCTGGCTCTTAATCTTAACCTATATTGATGCTCACTAAAGCTAACATTATCCTTATCTGTTTCGTCTAGTACCAATATTGACTCAGAAGGCTTTTTATCCATCATTAAAACTATTGCTAAATTATCAGCATTTTCAACTCGTTTACTTCCTTGTAGCCTATATGTGATCTGGTGACGAAGTAAATCTTCAGCATTTTCTAGTAGATCTAATTTCACTAGTCTTTTAGCAATGCTAATGATTACATCATCCCCTTGTTCACCAATTGGATTAAGTGCTTTAAATTCATAAAAAAGTGCAACAGTAGAAAAATCATCCATTCCTTCCCCTACACCGCCAGGTAAGAATACATCATTAAATATCCTAGCCATTTCAGAAGTAATATAAAAATTACTTATTTTATTATTAAATGCATCTTCCGCGTACTTATAGGTTCTCAAGGCATTTAAAAAATCTTTTGTTTCTCTGTAACTACTTGCTAATTGTAGTAATATTTGATACTCAAGTTGATCACCTCTCCATTCGTACCTTAATCTTTCCAGACCCTTAATAGCTTCATTTGTTTTCATTTCACCTTCTTCAGATAAGATTTTAATCAAGTCAAACTCGGCTCTAACTTTCGTAAACATATCTGAATCTTGGCTAGCTAATTCTCTTAAGTACTGCTTAGCTAAGTTTAATTGGTTCTTTTTTCTATAATATGAGGCTTTATAGTACTTTAAAAAGTATGAGTACCTATTTCCTTCTTTAGGAGTTTTTACCTCTTTAAATAATTTGTCTAATAGCTTCAAGTCGTTTCCTAATAAAGCGATTTCAATTTCTCCAAAGATAAGTGACCAATATTTATCATCTGAATAAAGGGCGATTGTTTTAGGCATTAAATTCGTTATATTTATCAAGCCTGGGCTTCCACCAAGTGAAAACTCATTATACTTACTCCACGCTACTATTTCTTGAACTCTTTTGATGTCATTATAAGCCAATAAATCATCATATTCTTCCTTAGCAGATAAATTTTCTTGCATCATCGTATGATTCACAGCAAGCATAAACCTAGCTTGTAAATTTTCTCGAAATTCCTTCTCTGACGCAAATTTAGCTAACTTTAATACTTCATTAGATTCTTGGTACCAACCATGGATAAAGTAAAACCTAGCAAGTGCAAGATTATTTAAATATGACTCATGTTCATCCTTTGACATCGCTGCTTGAGAGATTAATCTACTCTTTTGTTCATTAAAATTAATTATGTCCAGGTTTTTATCTAAATAAGGCAAAATAGATGGTAATTTTATATATTCATCTATTTTTGCTGGAAACAAATTAGCATCTATTGTTTTTTCATCTGGAATATTAGAATCAGTAGTAAGTTTAATTTTATCTGAATGAACCTCTAGCTTTGCATCATCACTTAAAAATACTACCGCAATACCTTGTATTGTCTTAAGCAACTCATACTCTGGCGTATTTTTTGCCTGCGTTACTCTACTACCAACCTTAGAAACAGGTATAATTTTTAATGTTTCACCAATCTCGCTATGATCAAGTGTAATTGCATCTACTGAAGAAAACTGACCTTTAATTAAAAACCCATCATCATTTTGTACGACTTCAGGCTTTAAAATGTCTTTTTCATACCATTTTTTATCTTCAGCTTTAGTAAAAACCATGACCCAACCAAAATTGCTACGCTCTAGCTTTGCATAAGCAAATGACGGCTCTATTTTCATTTTTAGTACTGTACCTTTCTCGCTAGGAACAAGTTCAAATTTACTAAATATCCCTTGATCTTTAAAAGTAAAAAACTTCTTTTGATCAAATACCACCCATAGGTTTTTTCCCTTAAAAAACGCAGCAACCGCAGCATCCTTACCTGTATTAAAGAATAATTTGTGATTACCATTGTCTTCTAAGTAGCTTATTGCTCCAGGATCATTTTGTGCAGACCCAATTTCTGCTAAATCTTCAGCTTGATTTTTATCAACAGCAAACTTTATTGCTTCTAGCTTTTCTCCTCTAATTATACTTGCAAATTTGAGTTCTTTATTAACAGCAAAGTTAATTCTCTGCTTATTTGCAATAGATTTTATTGTACCAGCATATTTTTTAAACTCATTGGGATTGATTAATTCAAAATTCGCTGGGATATTTATTGAAACATTTACTTGCTTACCAAATACCTTAAGATCAAGAATCTGCGTATTATCATGATGAAATACAAAAACGATATCTTGTCCAACATTCTTTACCTCAATTGTAATTGGGTTTGTTGCAGCTAAAGAAGCACTATATGGAAGCAATATGCTAAACAGTAAAAGTAGCTGCCATCTTAAATTTCTCTTTATATATAAACAAAAGGCGCTGTTATACGCCTTTGATATAAAATAAATCAAACGAAGAAAAATATTCACTATTTTACCTCTACTTTCTTCTTCGCTACTTTCTTTTCAGGTTTAGTATCTTTTTCTGCTTCTTTGTTTTTTGTGTTGTTCTTTCTCTCTGTAGCTGGAAAGTCCAGTTCTTCTTCGTTATCTATTGGAACCCCTAAAAGAAGATTTTTAATTTGTTTGCCAGTTAATGTTTCTTTTTCAATAAGCGCATTTGCAAGCAAATGAAGTTGATCAATGTGTGTAGTAATAACATTCTTAGCAAAATTATACCCCTCATCTACTATCCTTTTAACTTCATTATCGATAATTTCAGAAGTGCTTTCAGAACGCGTCTTATCTCCTATTCCGCCAGACGCATAATGATCTTCATTACTTCTACCGTGGAATATTGGCCCAACTGCCTCACTTAAGCCCCATTCTGTTACCATAGCCATTGCCATTCTTGTCGCCATTTTTATGTCAGATGATGCGCCTGAAGTAACCTTTTCTCTGCCAAATATAATTTCTTCAGCAACTCTACCTGCCATTGCAACTGCAATATCTGCTTTCATTTTTTCAAGTGCCATAGAAAATCTATCATTCTCAGGCAATCTCATTACCATTCCAAGCGCTCTTCCTCGCGGGATTATTGTTGCCTTATGAATTGGGTCAGATGCTGGACAATAAAGACCAACAAGCGCGTGGCCACCTTCATGATATGCAGTTAGCTTCTTCTCAGCATCAGTCATTGCGAGAGAGCGTCTTTCAACCCCCATTAATACTTTATCTTTTGCATCTTCCATATCAAACATATCCACAACTTTTTTGCCTCTTCTTGCAGCAATCAATGCTGCCTCATTGACAAGATTTTGTAGCTCTGCTCCCGAAAAACCAGGCGTACCTCTAGCAATAATTCTAGGTTCTACTTTATCAGAGTATTTAATCTTCTTCATATGGACTTTAAGGATTTGCTCTCTGCCATTTACATCAGGGTTTGATATCGTAATTTGGCGATCAAATCTTCCTGGTCTTAAAAGAGCGGGATCAAGAACGTCAGGTCTATTAGTAGCAGCTATTATTACCACCCCTTCATTGACTTCAAAGCCATCCATTTCAACAAGCATCTGGTTTAGTGTTTGCTCTCTTTCATCATTCCCTCCACCAAGACCGATCCCTCTATGCCGTCCAACTGCGTCAATTTCATCTATAAAGATTATACATGGCGCATTTCTTTTACCTTGCTCAAACATATCTCTAACACGGCTGGCTCCCACACCTACAAACATTTCAACAAAATCAGAGCCTGAAATGCTAAAAAATGGAACATTAGCTTCTCCTGCAATAGCTTTAGCAAGAAGAGTTTTACCTGTACCAGGAGGGCCAATTAATAAGCATCCTTTAGGGATTCTACCACCTAATTTCTGGAATTTATTTGGATTACGAAGAAAATCCACTATCTCAGCCAATTCTTCTTTTGCCTCATCTATCCCAGCGACATCAGCAAAAGTAATTTTTGGTCCTTTGTCTGAAACTAGCTTAGCTTTAGATTTACCAAACCCCATCCCTTTGCTTCCACCTTGCATTTGGCGCATGAAAAACACCCACACCCCTATTAATAATAGCATTGGGAACCACGAGACAAATATACTAAAAAGTGAATTCATCTTTGTGTCAGGTGGCATGACATCTATGTGCACACCATTAATACTAAGTTTATCAATTAGACCAGGATAATCAGCCGCATATGTAGAAAAAGGTGTGCCATCAGCTAGAATCCCTTCAATTGCTCTTCCTTGAATTTTAACTGAATTGACTTGACGTTCATCTACTTTATTTAGAAAATCAGAAAAAGGTAATGACTGAGATCTCCCACCCACTCCATCACCTTGTAATGCATTAAAGGTAAGTATCATTAATACAAAAATAGTGATCCAAATTAAGATTTGTTTGTTTTGATTATTCATTAAATTTCCCTATAAGAAATGTGTAAATCTTGATATAAAATTTGGCCTAAATGTTATTTTGCATAAGCCGACGAATTGCCTATCATCATAATAGGATATATGTGGAATTGCTACGATTTTTTCAAGATTTTTTATAACAGGGAGAGTAAATAATATAGATTTATGATAATTCCCCACAACAGTTTTTAGGTAATATAGAGATTTATCTTTAGTGTTATTAATAACTTTCTCTTGATATTCAAGTTCCTTTCTAATGAGCACGTAATCTTCAAACTTAAGTTTCTCAACAGAATATTGTTTCAAATCAGCTTTTCTTTCCACTTGAATTTGAAATCTATTATCCCATAAAACTTTATCTTCACTAAGCTTTGTCACCATCTTTATATCAGAAATCTCTCGAAAAATAAGGAGATTCTGATTTACTTTTTTTATTATGCATCCATGAACACTACTGGCAATCTTGTCACTAATTCGTATTTTCTCAAGCAATTTTCCAATACTTCGATACCTTGGCATGCCTGCGTTTCCACCAATTATTGTTGTTATGTAATTAATAATATATATTTGTATATCAATTATCACTTGGCTAAATTTACCCAAGTCAATAATAGCAAATCCTTGCTGATATATCTCCACCACCTCAGCTATTGACTTTACAAGCTCATTATTCACTTTCTTTGCTTGCTCATTTGATTGCAACATCTCTAGATAGAGATCGCGTTGTTCCCTAACTCCACTAGCTTCTATTTCTTTTCTTACTCTATTTCTTTCATAACAATCATTTTTATTAGACTCGTCTTCTATCCACTTGATATTGGTTACTTTTAAGTAATCTAACAAATCAACTTTATGATATTTAAGAAACGGCCTAATTATCTCAACATCATTAAAAAAATAATTATCAGAAAAACTAAGACCAAGCAAACTCGCTTTCTTTTTTTTTCTCATTAAATAATTTTCTAGTAAATCATCGGCGTGATGAGCAGTCATTAAGCAAGTAATACCAAGTTGCTTACACTTATCTGTCATCAACTGATATCGTGCTTGTCTTGCTTTTGCCTGGATCGCAGCTTTTATCCCCTGATGCACCCATTTTAAATCGTAAAATTCTAATCCAAGTTTCAAGGCTTCATTGCGAACAAATTCTACATCATTTACCGAGTTTGCTCTTAAATCGTGATCAACAGAAAACACCACAAGCCTGACTTTTGTTGATTTTATCCAATCTGACATTAGATAAAGCAGAGCAATGGAATCACTCCCACCAGAAATAGCAAGGGCGACACCATTATGTATCGCCCTTGCTTTATTTCCAAGTAGAGGTTCGATAATTTCTTCAAACCTCAATTGAATCATTACTCAAACACTCCAAAAACAGATAATCTATCAATGGTATTATTAAGATGTGTTGAAATTTCTTTTTTAATCTCTTTAGGATCTTCTACTTTAACATTCTCTTTGCTTACAGTTAGAGTTCCCTTCTCTACTTCTTTAACCAAGTTATCAACTATTTGATTTCTATTATTTTTACCATCCATAAATTTTAAAGCAATTTTATCAAATATATTAAGACCTACAGGTACATGATTACGAGAGGTCACCCAGGCATAATCTGTATTATTTACTTGGAATAATGAAAGATTTGATAATGTAGGCTTTTCTAAATTCACCTTATCCTTATCTCTCTCCATTAAAGAAATTTCCATATAACCTTTCATTACTAAATTCATAGCATTATTTATCAGCTCTGCTTCAATTTGTGCCTTATGACTGCCTTTTAATCTTTTACTTGCTTTCTCAACAATGGTTTCTAATTTTAATGGATAACCCCTGTTTTCTGATAGAGTATATAACACTGCTTTTAAGAACATAGAAGATGATGATACATGCTGATTCTTATCGCCCTTGTAAATGAATTTTATAGCCTCATTACTTTCTAGATCTTTTTGGTTAAAAGCTTTTTCTGGCTCAATATCCAAACTCATAGCAAAATCTTTAATATGATCATTGTTCAGAGCCCTATTAAGCTGAACATTTTTATGACATAAAAGAGTACTTCTGAATCTTCTGTTGGTAACAAAATCAATATATTGCTCTGTTTTTACAATATCATTTAGCGCTTGCAACTTTTCTGCTACACTTGGTTTTAAGTTACCTAAATACATCGGTGCTAAGGCAGCATCAGAGAGGTATTGCAAATTATTTTTTGCTGCCATGTCCATAAATTCAGTAAAATAAAACTGCTTATTCTCATCTTCTAAATGCTCATGCCTGATATAATGGTCAGCTTGCTTTGACAACAATTCGGTTTCTTGAGCTAACATTTTTGAATACGGCGTATCTTGCCCTTCAAGACTTTCTTTAACAAATGCTAGTAGAGCCCTTGCTTGCACCACTTTATCCTTTGGATTTGCAAAGCCTTTAGAGTGGTAAAGCATCATATCTCTAACAGTTCTTACCATATTCCAACCTGGAAGGGTATTGTAGCTAATATAAACGATACCATTTTCTGAAAGATTATTACTACTAATTTCTAATATCTTTTCTTGAACAAACTGTGGCACCCAAGAAAACACGCCATGACATATTATGTAATCAAATTTCCCGTATGACTTATCAACATCAGTAATTGAAGCATGCTTGAGTTCAATATTCTTCAGTCCTATAGATTTGATAAATTTATTTCCTTCATCTATTTGGACTTTTGACAAATCAACACCAACAAAGTGCCCTTTTGGATAATGCACTGCATGAGGAATAATATTTCCACCTGCCGCACAACCAAGCTCTAGAACTTTAGCAGTCTCTAATTTTGGCGGATTCATACCAAAAAGCTTTCCAAGAGTAGCAAGCTTTTCTGGAGAAGTTTGATTATATGGATAACTTAAATAAGGTGTTTCATCATAAGGAGTGCTGTCTTTATTAATCATAATTCTTAACTATTTTTTATTGTTATTTAAACCGGTATCTTAAATGTGACGCCTAAAGTAAACTCGCCTACACCGATGGTTTTTTTAATCGGCTTTTGCGATTCAAATAGCCCTGTAGCGCCGTTGAGTGTATCATATTTAAGTTTTATATTATTTACAACTTGTAATTTTGCTCCTAAATCAAGAGATATGTTTGGCGTTAAATCTTTTGATATTCCACCACCTATCTGCCATGCAAGATAATTTGATGTATCTTTTTTTATTCTGAAGTACTCAGTTTGTGTAGGAACATTTATCCCAGCAGCTGACTGAAAAATCGATGTTGCAGTAGTCGTTGATTTAACACTTAATCTTGCAATACCAGCTCCAAGTGAAACATATGGCTTTAATTCCATAAATTGCGGCTCAAATTGGTACAGTAAATTTATAGTATACACACTTGATGAAACCTTTGTGCTACCTGGCGTTCTAGGTATTGTTAACGCTCCAAGAAACGGGTGCACTATTCCAGTGTCAGATTCGGGTAGCATGTATGTTAAGCCATACTTTGGCTTATGAGTAAAATGTAGTTCAACCATCATATTAGGATAAAAACTATAACCTATACGACCACCAACTAGCCTAGATTGCTTAAGCCGAAATTTTGATCTTGTTTCTTTATCAGTAAAGGTCTTTACAACTGGCTCAGAAACACCCAATTTCGCACCAACATATACATACCTATCGTCAGCATCATTAGCTTTAGCCACTTGGCTAAATAATATGGAATAACCTGCAAGAAATGAGACTGCGGTCTTTACTACTTTTTTCATAAATCCTCCATTTAAGATTGGTTATTGATGCGAGGATTATAAACAACTGTAATAATGGGTCAAATAAAATTAAACCTTGATATCGCCAAAAATTGATTAACTACAACAGACTAAGAACTTTAGAGGTAAAATCGCTATGAGATAGTGCCAGCATTACTTCTATAGCAATCAGTACAACTATAGTTATCTCAAGCCTTGCAGAATGTTTGTAATTAAGTTCATTAGACAAAACATTATATAACTCTTGAATGATATCAAGTCTGTGGTTCATTATACCTTGTCTGACACTAATATCTTGAAATTCAGCTGTCATTAAATATAGCGGCTCATAACTTGGCCTTCTCCAAAAAAACTCTGGTGTATCAAGAATATCGCTATGTAGATTAATTGAATATCTCTCATTAAACAAATTACCTAT
>JAAFHP010000005.1:0-8457 GCA_013298405.1 Alphaproteobacteria bacterium
ACTGAAACTCGAGTAGTTTTGCTGGATAAAAATAACAACATAGAAAATGTTGAATTTAGTTCAACCAACAAGAAGCAGATCAAAGGCAACATATATCTTGCAAAAATCACAAGAATAGAGCCCTCCCTTCAAGCTGCTTTTGTAGATTATGGCAGTGACAAAAGTGGGTTTTTACCTTTTGGTGAAATTCATCCTGACTATTACCAAGCACTATCATCTGATAAAAGTACAATTGCTATTTCAGGAAAAGAGCTTAGCTCTGCTGAAATAACATCAGAGGATTTAGCAGAAAAAAGTGCTTCCTCTAGTTTTCATGAAATCACTGACTCTGATGAAATTGACATTAGTAAAATCGAAAAAATGGTTGATGATAAAATTCAATCTGATTTTGATATAGAAGCTGACGAAGATGAAATTGATACAATCGCTAAAAATCAAGATAGTCACGAACATAAACTACATAAAATACAAGAAGTTATCAAAAAAGGGCAAATTTTATTAGTTCAGGTAACAAAGGAAGAAAGAGGTAATAAAGGAGCATCACTTACAACGTATATTTCTTTAGCAGGAAAATATTGTGTGCTAATGCCAAACAAACCTTCTCATAATGGAATATCTAGAAAAATTTCCAATAACGATGAGCGCAAAAGACTTAAAAAAATTATTAATGATTTATCTACAAAAAGTGATACTGCAAGTTATAGTGTGATAGCAAGAACAGCAGGAGCTGGTCATACTACACTTGAAATTAAGAAAGATTATGATTACTTAGCAAAATTGTGGAATAAGATACGTGAAACCACGCTTCAGTCAATAGCACCAAGCTTTATCCATCAAGAAGATGGAATACTACTGAAAACTATCAGAGATATGTATGATAGAAGTGTTAGAGAGATAATTGTTCATGGGGCTAGTGCATTTACCTCTTGTACTAAATTTATGAACGATATTTTGCCAAATGAAACAAAGAATATTAAAGAGTATAAAGGAAAATCTCCAGTTTTCACTAAATATGGGATAGAAGAACAGCTAATAAAATTGTACCAACCTATTGTACACTTGCCTTCAGGCGGATACATAGTAATTAACCCAACCGAAGCTCTCACATCCGTTGATGTTAACTCAGGAAAATCTACTAGCGAAAGAAACATTGAAGAGACAGCTCTTAAGACAAACCTCGAAGCAGCTAGAGAAGTAGCAAAACAGGCAAGGTTACGAGATCTTTCTGGTTTAATTGTAATTGATTTTATTGATCTTCACGAAACAAAAAATAAGAGAATTTTAGAAAGATCATTAATCGAGTATTTCAGTAAAGATAAAGCACGGGTGCAAACTTCGGGTATAAGTTCGTTTGGTTTACTTGAAATGTCAAGACAAAGATTAAGACCATCATTCCTTGAAATGAATTCAAGTATGTGTACTCATTGTAGTGGCAAAGGTATTGTTAGAGCAGACGAGTCTAATGCCATGCTAATACTAAGGACCATTGAAAATGAAATTTTCAATGGCAATTATGATGTAGTGAATATTTATGGTGCACTGCCTTCAATCGTATTTCTGCTCAATAATAAAAGAGCTGAAATTTCATTCATAGAAAATAAGCATAATATTAAACTAAACTTCTGTATAGATAACAATGCAACATCAGATAGCTATTCTATAGAAAAAGTAAAGATACAAGAAAATAGCAGATTTGTTGAACAACTGGATGAACCTGCTCTTCAAGACACTTCAGAAATATATAATGATGTTGATTATACTTTGCAGACAAAACCTAGAACAGAAAAGAAAATTCAAGACACCACTAAAGAGCCAGAAGGTGAATTAAGGCAAGATAATAGAAATAATAAAAGAAGACAAAATAAAAACAGAAAGAAAATTTCTAGAAATGGGACTTCACTAGTCACAAAAGTCTGACTCTAATAAGGTTTTTTATGCATAGCCAAGGGACAAAACTGTTATTTTTGATTTGCTTAATTGGCATTTTACAAAGTTGCGGTTTTAAACCAGCTTATCAAAAAAGCGAAAGAATGACAGCTCTATCAAGTATACAAGTAGCACCACAAAATACTGTATATGGCTCTGAATATTATTCGCATCTTAAAAATATCATTGCATCACAACCTCCTTATAATTATACGCTTGAAGGTAAACTAACTTTTTCAAAAGACTATGATATTATACAAAAGAATTCTGATGTACTAAGAGAGCTCTTAACTCTTAAAACAGAGTACGTACTGAGGAACATACGTACTGGTAACATTGAACTATCAGGACAATTTTCAAGATTTGTATCATACAATACAACATTTTCGCCATATTCTACAACAGTTGAAGCTGATAACTTAAATAACTCATTGTCTATAATCGCTGCAGACGAAACGAGAGACAGATTAATTCATTTTTTTACTAGGAAATCTCAATAATGAAACTCTATGCTAATCAAATTAATGAATTAATAAAAAAATTAGCAACCCAAGAAATAAAAACGGTATTGATGTATGGACCAAACGTAGGGCTCATTAATACTAATATTGAGAATATTGCAAAGAAACTCGACCTTAGTATTACCAAGATTAATTATAAGAATTCATCTATCAATGAAATATGTATTGCTGCTAATACTAAAAACTTCTTCGCACAAAAAGAAATAATAAAAATTGAAGTCTTACCAAGTACATTAACAAAGGAGCATAAGCTACTTTTTGAGGATAGTAACTTTCATCTACTTTTTTTTGTGGATGAAAACACACCATCACCATCTATTCGCAAGTATTTTGAAGAGAATGATAAGTTAGCTATTGTAGCTTGTTATTTTGATAATGAGCAAACTATAGCCAAGCTGATATTAGATCTGTGCAAACAGAATAATAGGGTAATTGATGAAGAGGCCCTATTTTACCTAAAATCTCATTTAAAAGGTGATCATCAAATAATCCTTTCTGAATTAGATAAACTATTTAATTATACTCACAGTAAGAAGCAAATATCAAAATCAGACATTCTAGGAACCTTAAGTCATGACTTAATGGCTAGCGGGGATGAGATGTGCCTATATTTTAGCAAGAAAGAAGCACTAAAATTCCTGAAAGAAATAGACAAATTAAAACAACAGAATATTAATGAAGTTCTGATGATAAGAGCATTAATCAGGTATTACTACAATGTATACACTGCAACGAAATTAATGGAAAATGGCATTGATATAAATTCTGCTGTAAAATGCATTGTACCACCTATATTCTTTAAATATGTCGATGATTTCAAATTAGCTTTAAGGACATACAGCTCTAGCGATGCCATAAAATGTATCAAACTACTAAATACAGCAGAAGCAAGTTATAAAGACAATCCTGCATGCTTTGATATGTTTTCTGTTTATATGAATATTCACGATTTCAATCACGATTGATTTTACGAATATGCTTACATCCACTTCATCCATCTAAAAATTAGAAGTTGAATTAATAGGAATACTAGTATAATTGTTGTAAAAACTGCAAAAGCTGTTTCATTATTCGCACCTGGTATCCCACGAAGATTAACCCCAAAAAGACCAGTAATAAAAGTCATTGGCAAGAAAGTTGATGCTGCCATAGTTAATTTATTAGTAGTACTACTTAACCTCTCTGTTAAATGGTTATTTAGTTCTTCATGAATCACTTGTGCTCTTTCTTTGATGGCACTAATATCTTCAATAAACCGTGTCATTTTATGAATATTTTCAGATAGAATGCTTAATTCGTCTTGCTCTACCCCTATACCTTCTCCATAATTTAAAAGCTGATGAAAAACATCTAGATTAGGAACAAAATACCGTCTAAAAATGATCATTTGCCTTCTGACATCAACAACATTCTGCCTAAAATCTTTGTCATGCTCAATAAGCACCATCTCTTCTAATTCATCTATAGCCTCATAGATATCTAGAATAGTATTCTCGATTTCTTCATTAATATGTTCTATTAATTGTATTAACAATTGAAAAGTTGTTTTAGGAATATTTTTATTGATTAGGTCTGTTTTTACTTTGGCAATAGCCTTCAAATCCCTTAATTTAACACCTATTATTTGCTTTTTAGTGACATATAACCTCACAGATATCATATCTTCAGGCTCATCTTTGTTAAAAGAGTTTATGCCTCTTAAATTGAGGAACAGAGTATCTTTATTGATTTTAACCATCCTTGGCCTTGTCTCATGGGCAAGCAAAGCTTCAACCCAAATTTCATCGATACCAGATTCTTCCTTCAACCATCTCTCAGATTCGGCATAAGTACCATCTATAAGTATTAACCCGAACCCACTACCCTTCTTATAGAGTTCCAGTGGCATATCTATCTTATCATATACCTTCCTATTTTCGTCTATATTGATATATTCTATCAACCAAGGTAGCTGTTTGCTCATAATATATCCTCTAATCTCAAGTTACCACACCCCTAATGAAATAGAGATTTTACCACTTCATTATGTATTTTAGCACTATCTTTTCCTATACAATCTATCGAAACAAACCTGCTTGTATATAAATCGATAATCCTCTGATATCTGTCATACACTTTCTCATGAAATACTATATTTCTTTTATCGAACTTATTAACATCGCCTCTTGCTATAGCTCTGGCAACGGAAATATCAGGGGGTATGTCCATAAAAAATGTAATGTCTGGCATAAGGCCAAACTTATCATATCCTGGTTTATTAGCCCTCATAAGACGGTCATGTATTTCATATATATCTCCTACACTAAGCCCAGAATCTTCAGCTTGATAACTTGCTGTAGAATCAACATATCTATCGCAAATTACCCAAGAACCATTTTCTATCGCGGGGATAATCACTTTATTTATATGCTCATACCTTGCTGCCATAACTAACATTACTTCAGTCATGGGATATAATTCAGAATGAATTATCAAATCTCTTATTTTCTCAGCTTCTATTGTTCCTCCAATCTCTCTGGTTTTCACAACTTTAATACTCTTTGATCGAAGATATTCGTATAACATCATGCTTTGGGTGGATTTACCACTCCCCTCTACCCCTTCAAATGTAATAAATAATGGCTTATTAAACTTCATTTTTACCAGACAAATATTCTGTTGAATTCATTTCTTCTATCCTTGAAATTGTACGAGCAAACTCATTTATCCTTTTTCCATTTAGATAAATATCTTCAGGCTTTGACATCAATTCCATAATCAAAAATACCTTATTAAAATATGCATTGTCGACAAAATTGATAAATCTGATGACAACATCTGTTTCATCTGAAGCAATATTCCTAATATCTTCGATTACAATAACTTTAAATTTCTCTGTAATTGCTACAAAATCTGCGTAACTTAGATTTCTTTCAAATAATTCATTAAAATTAGTAAACAATATATTTTTATGACCTTTTGAGAATTCCAAAACTCTACCGAATAAACTCACCTCAACCTTATGCAGTTCATCAAAATCACATAGGCTCTTCTTGATTCCATTGATCCTTACCTTACTCCTATCAGAGATAGGAAAGAATATTCTCTCTTCTGTTGAGGCAATTTTACTAAATCTATAATCTATTTCTGAGTCTAATTTTAAAGTCAAAAAATCTCTTTTAATTAAATCAATAAAAGGTAAAAATGATTCTCTTTGTATACCATCTTTATAAAGATCTTCTGGGGGTGTATTTGTTGTAATAAAAACAAATACATGTTCTTTTATCAAAAAACTTACTAATCGCATTACTATCATTGCATCAGTAATATCCTTGATTTCAAATTCATCAAGACATAACACATTACCAGCAGCTGATATTTCTTTAGCTAAGTGGTGTAGTGTTTTATTCGTATTTTTGTCTTTTATAGCATGAATTCTCGAGTGTATATCTTTGATGAATTTCTGAAAATGTATTATCTGACCTTGAACACTAATACGTTCAAAAAACTTTTTCATCAACATCGTCTTGCCCCTACCAATACCTCCATAAAGATAAATACCATGTTGCTTGGCATGATTAAACAGCAAACCTTTTATTTTCCACGTCACCCCCCTTTCTTCTAAATGGTCGGCTACAGAATATAAAATTTCTATTACCTCTGTTTGCTTTTCATCAAGAGACATTACCTCAAGCATAGACAATATCTATTTTACCCCTGATTCGTAGGCAATTAGTTTAGTTGACTCTTTTGCTTCTATTACTTTGTCCTTGAGTCCAAGATAACTAGCTAATGCTAAAAATAAATCTTGATATTTTGCTGGTTGAGCAATACTCGCAAGAGTGCCATATATAGCTTCTGCAGAACTTCTTGAACTATCCGCAAACATTCTGGCAATTTCAAATGAAGGGTTAGTTTGAAATGCAACTTTTAAAACTTTTAATATCGATGCTGAATTATTTGTATTAGCTAGCAGCTCCATATAAAGATTCAACGCTTCAAGATAACCTGGGTAACATTCAAGCGCGGATTCAATATATTTAAGAGCATCCTTATCCGAACCAGATTGCAAAGAATGTTTAGCTGCCGAAAAATAGTAAACTGCAAGTTCTTTTGCATTATTTTCATAAACAGAATTATCTGCTCTCATTAGCTTTGTCGCAATAAAAACTATTTTAGGCCACATAGCAAGAGAGGCATATATCCTGATAATTAACAGCATTAATTCAGGGTCAGTATCGTTTTGATTGAATGCCTTGAGTGCAAATTCTTCAGCTTGTGCGTAATGCGAATTTTCATAAAATATCTCAGCTAGTTTTTTTAGCGAGTAAGCACTAAAGCTCTTTTTGTCAATTAGGTTCCTATAATACTGAATTCTTTTATCGAAACTATCTTCACTCTCAGCCATGACTAAGTTCACAAAATCCTTATTATCGTCATCTAACTCAGCAAGAATATTTGTTGCGGTTTTAAGGGATTTTTTCTTATTCCCCATAATTAATTCAGATAGAACCTGCAATAACCTACTGTTTATTCTGATTAACTTTCTTTTATACCACCTGTTTTTTAATATAGATGGTAGGTCAAACATTAAGAATGCCAATTTTAGTATAACAATTACACCAAACTGCACTAAGAAAAAAATTGCAATAGCAGCAAATAATGTTGTTGTAACCTGGTAATCAACAACGTTTATTACTATTTGTGAATCATATTCAGAAATAGCATTAAACCCTATATATAACAGGAAAAATAAAAGACAGAGAATTATAAATCGTATCATCTAAGCACCTTAAAATTTAAGCATTATTTATTTACTACAAAATTATCCAATAGCTCTTGTGAATACACATAATCAACAAATATAGGCAAAATATCTGATATTTTTTCCTCCAATTGTTTTTTTGCTTTTTCATACTCAGATATTTTTCTTATCTTTATAAATTTATTTAAGATCTTTTGATAAAAATTATTTTGTATTACATCGCCATTTGAAGAGTCTGTCTTGCCCAAAGAGTCATTATATTCATTAATGAAGATCAATATTGCGTCAACTTGTGCAGGATGCTGCATTGAATTGAATATAATTAATTCATTAGCACTTGATTCCCCTTTATAAAACTTCTCAACAAGCTTATTTGCATTTTGTAAAAACAACCTGTAACTATTTATTTTATTGATAAAATTATCGTTACTCTTTTGCTGATCTATTAGACTTTGCTGCTTTATTTTCTCTTCTTTATCTAATTCTTGTTCATAAGGACTTTGAAGTTCTGCATCAGTTTTTTTCTTTTCTTCATTAATTTTTGTACTATTTCCCGATGCAATCACCATCTCTTCTGTGACCATTTCATCAGGGGAAAAGCTCATAATATCTTCACCTAAACTAGGTACATAATTATTTCTATCCTGTTCTGACATCTGATTATTCTGTTCATCTTTAGTTGGCAAATTCATTATTTTCTTATCTTCATATTTGCTTATAAAAACCACAACTATAAAAAAGCCCAAAAAAGTTAACAAAAAATTGCGAGCAAAGTTATCGCTTTTCTTAGGTTTGATTTTTTTCTTTTCTTCTTGTTTTTTTTCTTCAGACATAAGTTTTAGATATTCCTTAGTGTTAATGTAATATCATCAGTCACAATTATATTCTTAAAATGCGGTTTAAGAATATTACCAACACTTGAGCTTATAGCAATTACCTTGGTATTTTCTAGATATTTCAGTAAATTATTTTCTACTAATAGATTTAATAGGGTTTTTGCGCAATTCTTGGAGTACGCTGTCAGGTAATTTATTCCTTGTTTAATTTGTACAATAATTTCCCGATCTAAGCTACTTAAATAAGTTATTTTATATACTACTTCTCTTCTAATTCCATCTGGTATACTCATTGATATGACATCACCAGATAAATATACCATTTTACTAAACTTGTCTTTAGGAAGATTTTTAATTAAAATATCAACAGACTTAGCTATAAACTGTACTCTATACTCTTTATTTTCTAGTATCCTTGCCGATTTTTCAC
>JAAFHP010000005.1:8467-36401 GCA_013298405.1 Alphaproteobacteria bacterium
TTTCACCCACAACCCAAACACAAATATCATCTCTAGATGCAATAGGGATGTTTTTGGCTACATAATTACTGGTAATGATCAAATTATCATATTTATCAAACAGCTCTTGATCTATTGCTAAAGAACCGTGGCTAATTAGGTTTAATTGAATAAATTCAGTATTAGTGCAACTACTTAAAAGTGATATAATTTCCTTATTAGCCTCTTTTGACCTAGTAAGCAAGACCCTATTTCTCATTTGTTTTTTGCGTATGGATTATCAGATTTATCATAATTCATTCTTATAGAGACTCCAGGCATTTTAAAATCTTCTCTGAGAGTATTTAATAAATACCTCCTATAAGCATCACTGACACTCTTAGGGTCATTGGAAAACAATTTAAAGGTTGGGGGCCTGTTTTTAACTTGTGTTATATATTTTATTCTTACTCTACGACCCAATTTCTTGTGAAGTGGAAGTGGGTGGCGCTCAATTGCAAATTGCAGCCAATCATTAAGTTTACTTGTAGCAATTTTCTTATTCCACAAACTATATATTTCAAGACACTTATCAAGCACTTCTGAGGTTCTGCTACCTTCAGTAGCCGACAAATAAACTACTGGTATCCCTTTTACTTGTGGAAGATTTTTCTCAAGTAAGTATTCAAATTCATCAATAAACTCTTTTTTGTTTTTTACTAAATCCCATTTATTGACTGCTATAATGATACTTCTTCCCTGTTCTATTGTGTAATTAGCAATATTTAAGTCTTGATGCTCTAGAGCGTTAGTTGCGTCTAACATTAAAATCACAGTATTAGCATACTTAATACTGGTAATTGCGTCTCCAGTTGATAGCTTTTCTAAATTCTCTGTAACTTTTGCCCTTCTCCTTAGTCCAGCTGTATCAATTAATTTTATCGCCTTTCCCTTATGATCAATTACTACTTCAATTGACTCTCTAGTGATGCCAGCCTCAGGACCTGTAAGTAGTCTTTCATCACCTAAAATTGAATTAATAAAAGTGGATTTACCAGCGTTTGGTCTTCCTGTTACGACTATTTGCAAAGAATCTGATGTAATAGGGTCTTCTGTCGTAATATCCTCTATCTCGTCTAGTTTTGCGCTAAACGCTTCATATAGATTATTGAGCCCAAGTCCATGCTCAGCTGACACTGGTATTGGATCACCAAAACCTATTTTATAATACGCTTTATCATGATTGAAATTTTTTTCTGACTTGTTGGCTATAACAAGATAGTTTGAAGCATTTTTTCTGATAAACTCTGCAAAGAATTTATCCGCAGGTGTTATTCCAGCTTCATTATCAATAACTAAACACACTAAATCAGCCTCCTTCATGGCGATTATAGTTTGTTGCATCATTCTATGCTCAAGCTTACCTTCTTCAGATTCCTCAAGACCTGGTGTATCTATAATTACAAACTCAAGTGGCCCTAATCTTGCATCTGAATACTTCCTATCCCTTGTAACCCCAGGCTTATCATGCACTATTGCTTTTTTACTTATACTCAATCTATTGAATAAAGTCGATTTTCCTACATTGGGTCTACCAACTAGAGCAACTATTTTTTTTCTCAACATTTATTAGTCGTATATAAATTTCTATTATTATGAACACATTATTAACACGATTCTTTATGTTTATAAATAAAATATGATCTTTTTTTATACAGCCAAAGCAAAAGCTAGCAAGATAAGTGAAGATTATAGTAGAATAACGATTGTTATTATCAATTAATAGTCGCAAAAATATGAATCATCTATTTATACCTGATACTAACTCTTTATATTCTCTTATTGAACTAACTAGGCACAGTATATCCGCATCGAGATTTGGACTGATGACTATGCATCAAATATTAGATGATAAAGAACTATCTTTTAATAACACACACTATGCATCATTACTTAGAGCATGCTTAGATATAACTGAACGTGTCACTAGAACTTACAAAAAACCTCGCTTTGGTATTACAAAAACTGTAATTAATGGAAAAGAAGAGAAAGTACACAAAAGCACTGTCTGTAGAGATGTATTTTGTCACTTGCAGCATTTTGAGAAGGTTGATTATAAAAAGAGTCAACCTAAGTTATTGATTGTCGCTCCAATGTCTGGGCATCACGCAACGTTGCTACGAGGTACTGTCCAAGATACATTGCCTTTTTTTGATGTGTATATCACTGATTGGGTTGATGCAAATCAAATCCCTATAACAGACGGAAGCTTTGACTTAGATTCGTATATTGATTATGTAATAAATTATATACGATTCCTTGGTCCTGATATACATGTTTTGGCTGTGTGTCAGCCAACTGTACCAGTCCTTGCTGCAACTGCATTAATGTCTGAAACAAATGACACTCATATCCCAAAAAGTTTAATTCTGATTGGTGGTCCGATTGATGCAAGAAAAAACCCAACAAAACCTAATAGTTTTGCTACAGATAAAAGTCTTACTTGGTTTGATCAAACCATGATCACGAATGTACCCGCTAATTACCCTGGTCATAGGAGAAGAGTGTATCCTGGATTTATTCAACTTGCCAATTTTATAGCGATGAATTGGGAAAGGCACTTAACATCTCACTACGACATGTTTAAGAGTCTAGTAGTTGAAAATAACGCCGAAGCGAATAAACAAAAAAAATTCTATGACGAATATCTTTCAGTAATGGATATCCCAGCTGAATTTTATTTGCAAACCATAAAAGAAGTTTTTCATGACTTTTCTTTGGCAAAAGGTAAATTCATATCGCGTGGAAGAAAAGTAAACCTTGAGGCAATATCAAAATGCGCACTAATGGGTATAGAAGGTGAAAAAGATGATATTGCAGCAGTAGGACAAACTAAAGCTGCACTTAATTTATGCAAGAATATACCTGATAGTAAGAAAAAATACCACTTACAAAAGGGCGTCGGACATTATGGAGCATTTAGTGGAAGTAAGTTCAGAGAACAGATAGTTCCCGCTATAAAAGATTTTGTTTACGCAAACGATCAAAAAGTGTAGTATGTCTGCTTGATTTGTGCATTAGTATTAATATGCATTAATTTTAACCGGAATTCATTAGTTTAATCATGGAAGTAGCAGAAAGCGCAGATAAGGTCGTTACAACGGCAAGCTCAGCAGATTTATCTATTATATCTTTAATATTTTCGTCCGATCTTGTAGGAAAATTAGTTTTATTAATTCTACTTGCAGCATCGGTGTGGAGCTGGGCAATTATCATCAATAAAATAAAATTAATTACCTCAACAAAGCAGAAAATGCAAGTGTTTGAAAACGTCTTTTGGTCAGGACAAATCCTCGATGATTTGTATGAAAGAGTTAAGAAGGCTATCGACAACCCGCTAACTGCAATTTTCGTTGGTGCAATTACTGAGTGTAAAAAAACTGTCACAAGAGAAAATCATAAAAACGAAGCATTAAAAATTGGCCATAAGGAGAGAGTCACTGGATCAATGTATCTAGCAAAAAATAGAGAACTTGAACAACTCGAACAAAAGCTTGGTTTCCTTGCTACAGTTGGGTCCGCTTCACCTTTTATTGGACTGTTTGGAACAGTTTGGGGAATTATACATAGCTTCCAATCAATCGCTGCATCAAAGAATACCACTCTTGCCGTTGTTGCTCCTGGTATAGCTGAAGCGTTACTAGCTACCGCAATTGGTTTATTTGTGGCTATTCCGGCTACCATTTTTTATAATTATTTAACATCTGAAATTGATTCAATAAACTATAAAATTGATGATTTTATAGGTGAACTAAATGCACTAATTTCAAGAGCAATAGACGAAGAAAAAATGTAATTATGGGAGCATCAATACAGACTCGCTCTTCGGGCAGAAGAAGAAAACTAGTAAATGAAATAAACGTTACTCCTATGGTTGACGTAATGCTGGTTTTATTGATTATTTTTATGATTACTTCTCCTATGCTTGTTGCTGGAGTAGAGGTAGATTTGCCACAAACAGAATCTGCCCCAGTTTCTGGAGACTCGAAGCCACTGGTAGTCAGCATTAAGAAGAATGGTGATTTATATTTATTTGAAACACTAGTCAAATCCGAGGACTTAACTGACAAACTGAAAGAAGTGAGTAAAGAAAATAAGGATACTCGTATATTTGTCAAGGGCGATAAAGCGGTTGCATACGGCAAAATAGTTGAAACTATGGCCACCATTCAGAATGCTGGTTTTGCAAAAGTAGCTCTCGTTTCCGATATTAAACAAAATAAATGAAATTAGATAAGCAATTCAAACATTCACTTACAACTTCAGGTGTTCTTCACCTTGTATTGCTAGTAGTGTTTATTTTTGGCTTTCCTAGAGTATTTGATAAATTACCAGAAGAGCCGAATATAATTACTTTTGAAATATTGCCAATAAGCGAAATCAATAATGTCAAAACTGAAAATATTGTTGCTAAAAAAGCTATAGAGCAAGAAAAGTCTAGAGAAGTAAAAAAATCTGAAGCCGCAAAGAAAGAATCACCGAAACCAATCGAAACCAAAACAGAAGAAGAAAAAGTAGAAAAAGAAAAACCTAAGGAAGAAGTAAAAGATGCCGAGAAGGTTCCTGAAAAAAAAGAGGAAAAAAAGAAAGAAGATAAAAAACCTGTAGAAGAAAAAAAACAGGATAAGAAAGAAAAGCCTATAGAAAAACCAAAAGATAAGCAAAAAGCCAAACCAAAGGTTGCACCTAAGGAAGAAGACAGCATTGACTCAATACTGAAAAACCTTGAGGAAGAGTCAGAGGGAGATGACCAAAAAGCTCTTAAAAAGAGTAATAAAGAAAAGCAGGCTGGTACAAAAAAAGCAAGAGGAGCAGATTATAATGAAGATTCCCCTCTTTCAATTACTGAATTAATGCTGATAAAAAGTCAGATAGAAAGGAATTGGCGCCCTCCGGTTGGCACACAAAATCTAAAAGATGTGAGAGTTATATTACATATGATATTAGCTAAAGATGGAACAGTAACTGATGTAAGCATTAAAGATGTAATATGCCCACCAAATTCAGATCTAACTTGCAAACTTACAGCAGAAAGCTCTGTTCGAGCTGTAAGACAAGCAAGTCCAATTGAAAATTTACCAGTTGATCGATATGATATCTGGAAAGAATTTAATATGCTGTTTGACCCAAGCGCAATTGACCAATAACTAAATTAGTTTACAATATGAATAGAATATTACTTACAATAGCACTTATTTTGTTTCCACTAATAACTCTTGGAGAAAACACAATTCATATTACCAAGGGCATAGTTGACCCTATTCCTATAGCAATAAATAAGTTCAAAGGAGTTGATCCTGCAGATGATAAAATTGGCAAAGAAATTATCTCTGTCATCACTAATGATTTAAAAGGATCTGGAATATTCAGGCCCATTTCTTCTGCAGCCTTTATTGAAAATAAAATAGGTATTGGGCATACGCCACTTTTTGCTGCTTGGCAACAAATTAATGCTAATTTATTACTTAATGGCCAAGTCACAAAAGGTGAGTCTGGTAAGATACAAGTAAGCTTTATCCTGTGGGATACTGTGCTTGAAAAACAATTATTAAGCGAAAGCCTTGAATTACCTGAAAAACTATGGAGAAGAGCTGCTCACAAGATTTCTGATAGCGTGTATAGCAAATTAACAGGATATGATGGATACTTTAATACAAGAATTGTTTATGTTTCTGAAAGTGGACCATACTTAAAAAGAATCAAAAGATTAGCCTTAATGGATTACGATGGTGCCAACCATCAGTTTTTAACTAATGGATCTGATTTGGTGCTAACACCACGATTCTCACCTGATGGAAAAAAAGTTCTATACCTTTCTTATAAAAATAGAATTCCGCAGGTTTTTATTCTTGATTTAAAATCTGGAAGAACTCATTTACTTGGAAATTTCCCTGGAATGTCATTTGCCCCTAGATTTTCACCAGAAAGTGACCATGTAGTAATGTCAATTGCACGTAATGGTTCAACACATATTTACGAACTGAACTTAAGGAGTAAAAAGGCAACACAGCTTACAGATGGCTATGGTATTAACACTTCACCATGCTATTCACCTGATGGCAAATATATTGTGTTTAACTCAGATCGCAATGGATCCAGACAACTATATATGATGGCAAGAAATGGTTTTAACATCCAAAAAGTTAGCTTTGGTGGTGGATCATATGCCGAACCAAATTGGTCATCACGAAATTTCGTTGGTTTTACTAAAAAGACCAGAACAAGTGGCTTTACAATTGGTGTTATGAGGCCAAATCCAGATGCAGGGGATAATGAAAGACTGATTGCAAGTGGCTATCTTGTTGAATCTCCATCATGGGCACCTAATGGCAGGGTTTTAGTATTTACAAAGGGTGCGCCGTATGGAAGTAATAAAAACAAGAAGAATCCTACTGGTTTGAATAGGATATATACGATTGATTTTACAGGTTATAATGAAAGGATCATACCAACCCCTACAGATGCTTCTGACCCAGATTGGTCGCACACGATTGATTGATGCCGCTAGCATCATGGCCTTGATCCATGATCTTATGCCTTAATAGTTGAAAGGAGCACGAAGATATTCATTCACTCTGGTAAGACAACTCAGAGAACGGCGTACAATATCAATGTACCTCATCCAAATCTTGTTTAGTTATCACTCACCTTGAGCCAAAGAATAACCTCTTTTACCATCAAACGCATATAGATTTTCAACTTTAATAAAATCTATCCCTGCTTTTGACATTGCTTCTAAAAGCTCTACAACATCCTTATGACTAATTTCACCTTTTTCTGGCATAAACCTACAACACCAGTGATCTGATTCCATTAGATACTCATCATCTCTTGGCCATAAAATCAACCCTTTAGAGGCGATAGTTTTTAATTCAAGTGTGCTGCTTACTAAAACCTTAACCTTATCTGCTACTTTTTTGGCTGAAGCAGTATGTATATCGACGAAAATATCAACACCTACTAGGGTTTTCTTTTCTGAAGTGTCTATTTTATACTCAACTACTTTTGAGCTAGCCTTCTTGCCCTCTTTATAGTCTGCTACTTTTAATTTACCTGGTTTTTGCCCTAGCCTTTTCACTACCTCTTCAGCAAATTCCTTTGTCCCAACCTTTTTAGATGAATTTTTCTCATTATAAATATCAGGCGTGTGTATCCCGTCTTCTAGAGTCTTTTTCCATGCATTTTCTATTACTGCAGCAATATCACCTTGCCCAATATGAATAAGCATCATAACAGCCCCATTTAGAAGCCCAGATGGATTTGCAATGTTTTGTCCTGCAATATCTGGAGCAGAACCATGAATAGCTTCAAACATGGCATAATGCTGACCAACATTAGCACTTCCAGCAAGTCCTACTGATCCTGAAATTTCAGCAGTTACGTCAGAAATGATGTCGCCAAATAAATTAGAAGTAACAATGACATCGAATATTTCGGGCTTGGTTGCCAGACGCGCCGTTCCAATATCGACAATATAATGCTCATTCTTAACAGCTGGATATTCTTTTGCAATCTCATCAAACACCTGATGGAATATTCCATCAGAAAATTTCATAATATTATCTTTGCTAAAACATGTAACTTTTTTCCTATTATTTAGCATCGCATATTCAAAAGCATATCTAACTATTTTCTCACAACCCATTCTGCTAATTAGTTTTACAGACTCCCTCATATTTCTGGTATGTCTGTACTCAATACCAGCATACAAATCTTCTTCATTTTCTCTAACAATGACTACATCAAGATCAGGGTGTGACGTCCTGACAAAAGGATGATAAGCAATAGATGGCCTAACATTTGCATAAAGACCTAATGCTTTTCGCAAAGTAACATTAAGACTTTTGTACCCACCTCCTTGTGGAGTGGTAATAGGTGCTTTTAAAAGCACTCTTGTTCTTTCGATTGATTCCCACGTATCAGACGCAATACCCGAAGAATAGTTTTTATTATATAACTTTTCTCCTATTTCAATAACTTCAAGCCTTACTTTAGCTTCAGCTTTCCTTAGAACATAAAGTACAGCATCCATTATTTCAGGACCTATTCCATCACCATAAGCTACTGTAATTGGTACTATCTCACTCATAAATCTTACCTATATTAGTGGTTTTGTAGGATTTTACTATGATACATAGCTTACATGTTAAGCAATAATTGATTTTTTATAAATTTTATTGACGAGATCTAGTAAATTGTCACTATGGTAAATCATAGTGCTTACGCTTCCTCATGAGATCCCAAATCAAGTTTGAGGGGAATTTGTGAGAGCGACAGTAGTCCGCTTCCAGGCTTTACTGAGGATCTATATCTGGGAATTCCAATACTTCTTTTCCTGAGATGTTGCACTTGATGCAGCATGAGCATTTAAATTAAAATACTATACTTATGCAGCTATTCTTTAATATTAGAAAGAGAGGCTTTAATCTCCTTAATTGCATCTATTGCAGGCTGTATTTCTTCTGGGCTTTCGCCTTTCATATTGGCACTTTCTAGTATATTAATCGTAGCTCCATAAAAATTATCCATAATCTTTATGGCTTGATCTTCACTATCTTTTGCTAACCCGCTCTTGAGAATATAAAAAACTTCAATAACTTTGCTGAGATTTTTAAATTTTGTCTCATGTGCCTTTTCTTCAATAGCCTTTTGAACTTGAAGCAGTAACTTTGTTAACTCATCATAAATAAAAATCATCTGACTTGCTGTACTGCTAGTATTGACTGTAGCTGTTTTATATTTCTCAATAGCGTTCATTTTTCCCCCTTTAAGCTGCTGATGATGTTAACGATGCAAGAGCTGCCTGAATCATTGCAGTTTGAAGACCAGCCATTAAGTCTAACTGAGCAATAGTTTGGTACTCCCTATTCATTTTTTCTGTAAGTGCTTTTAGTTCTTTTTCAACACGAGCTAGCTCCGTATTTAGCTTATCTATTTCATTATCAAATAACTCACCTTGCAGAACTGTTGTACCAGTTAGACCGCTATCACCGAACATATCTCTTAACTGATCTGTCACTATATTAGCCATACCAGGTTTGACATTAACAGTAAAATCATTCGTTACACCAACAGCCCCTCTTGATTCAGTTCTGAATTCCATCCCATTTAATGGCGAATTGTCAGCAAATTTTGCGTTATAAGATCCTGGAACTCCAGAAGGAGTGATTACAGCATCATAATGTACCCCAGCTATTGTTGTTCTAAGTCTAGTAAGAACCCCTCCTCCATCATAGGTAGCACTTATAGTAATATCTCTATTAGCAATTCCAGATACTGAGCGATCAAACTCACCTGGCAGCCATTTTAGTGATGAAGCTCCACCCTGCGGCGCAATTGTTGTGTCGGTTAAAAAGAACCTACGAACTCTATCTGGCTCATCATTTAGGGCTTTATTAAACTTCCCTTCATCTTCAAAATACACTGTTTGGTATTCCACACCATCCTTCACAGCAGCTTTAATATTCATCCCTAATTCATAAATCGAATTAATCTCACCTGGGGCTGCATTTTTAGATGTAGTAAATGTCTGCCAAATTTGCATCGCCTCTCTAAGGGTAAAAGAACCCCTCAGAGGAGAGTCTTCGCTATCGAACTCTTGTAAATCTGTTGGAGCAGAATATGCAAACTTATCCGGAGATCCATTACTTTGACTGTTTTTTGCAATAAAATATGACAACTCATTTAGAGCATTACCAAATTTGATAATAGAGTCTTTAGAAGCAGCAGCATCCTGTGCTGTAGTAATTGTAGATGAAACACCAATAGCATTCACTCTTCCTGCCAGTGTAAATGATAGGCCTTGGACAACATTAGTGAATTTATTACTTGCCTGAGTAAGTGTTATGGCACCATCTACAACAACCCTTGCATCAGCACCAACTTGATAACCAGCTACTCCACCATGACCAAAAAAATCTCCACCACCAAGATTACCTCCACCTAAACCATCATTATAGGCAACTGTTATGGTTTGATTTGCACCAGTTTGTTTTGCTCTGATTTCTAAATACGCTCTCCCACCTCCAGCATCAACTAAAAAAGCTTCAAATTGGTCACCATTAGCTTGGAATTGCTGATTTGCTTTATCTCTGATGTTTTCAATGTTATCACCAACAAGAATATTTACAGTTCTAGCTTGCCCAGCAACTGTGACAATCATATTTCCTGTTCTACCCAACGCAGCTCCGTTTTGAAACGGATCATTTGCATTACCGTTATTAGCATTTTTTAAAATAAATTTTGACTGAGTTGCAACACTTTGTACTTCTACTCTAACAGAACCAAGCATTGAGCTACCCTCAACTTGTGCGCCAGTCAAATACTCATCAACCGAGCCAACATCAGCTGTGCTCAAAGTAACTTTTTTATTCTCAAAGGAGTTTGATATCGGATTGGTTAAATTTGCAGCTTGCGATTTGATTGATTTTATCAAGTTCTGTAGTGATGAGAGCTCAGACAACTTACTTTTTCTTACGTCTATTTTATCACCCACTTCGCTTCTGGCTTTTTCTATTTGCTCGGTTGCTTTTTTTATGAATTGCTCTTGTGAGCCTAGCATCGAAGCAAGACCAACACCTTTTGTTATCGCAGCGGTAATATCAACCATCTTAAAACCTCCAAGTCCCCTATATACTTATTTTCTGTATTGTACTACAAAATCGTATTAATTAATATAAATATTTTTACAACTAACAGCCAATTCAGCAAAAATTATGCCAAAGAAGCATGAGTACTATATGTGAAGGAATAAGTGCTGTAATTACTCACCCTTTTCTTAGCTACCAACCTTTTAAGAAAGAATGAAGTCATCGTAATCCTCTCCAAAGTCATCCTGCCCCTGCACAACTCCCCAAAAGTCATCCCAAACTTGATTTGGGATCCATTACTTAAAGCCGTCATAACCTCAAGCCTCCCATGGATCCCGGGTCAAGCCCGGGATGACTTTGTTTTTGACCTCAAATACTCCAAAGTCATCCTGAATTTAATTCAGGACCCACCTTAAAACTGTCACAACCTCAATGCACTTTGGATCCCGGATCAAGCCCGGGATGACTAGTGATAAAATAATATACAGATAGCTCATGTCACCCTTAACCGCTCCTAGTCATGCTGCACTTGATGCAGCATCCACTACTTATTTACTGGTCCCAAATCAAGTTTGGAATGACTTTGAGAGGTGTGTGGAATGACAAAAAAAGGCTATAAATTTATTTACTAGTAATGGAATACATTAACTTACCTATTAAATCTTCAAGATTCAAGGCGGATTGGGTAAACTTAATTTTCCCCCCTTCAGCCAGATTCTCTTCTGATGCACCAGGATTGATACGAATATATTTGCCACCTAAAAGACCACTAGTAGAAACAATAGCACTTGAATCTTTAGGTATATTCACCCCATCATTAATTCTCATCGTGAGCACTGCATAATAAGTATTATCTTCAAGCATTAAATTATCGACATAGCCCACTTTGATTCCAGCAAGCTTAACATCTGCCCCTTTTGCAATTCCCTCAATATTCTGGAAACTTGATACTAGGCTATACGTTTTAGCCACTCTAGAATGATTACTGGTGTTATAAGCAAATAAGAAAAAAGTTGCTGCCACGAAAAGTACAACAAAACCAACTATTGTCTCGATTATTCCTTGTTTCATAGTATTTTATCAATCTAAATTATTTTGGCACCCAGCTAGAATAATGAATCGCATTTTTTGAATCAGCTGGATTATAAGCGCTTTTTGTTCCTGTTAAATTTGGCAAATGGTCTTTTTGCCATTGATATTTTGTATCTTTTCCACTTATTGGAACTTCATCACTTAAATAATGAAGCCACGCATGCCACATTGGCGGCACTTTTGTAGATTCATCTATACCATTATATACCACATATCTCTTTGATTTTCCTAAGTAATTCTCTGTTGAACCAAGATAATACTCATTCCCATATTGATCTTGACCAACCTTACGGTTAAACGCTTTTATTAAAAATTTATATATTCTAGACATTGTGTATATTATTTTTTGCTATTTCTCTTCCTTGGGTAGCTAGCCTATCTGCTATCTCATTACCATAATTGCCAGCATGACCTTTGACCCAACACCAAATGATATCGTGTTTATTAATTTGTTGCTGTAATTTTTGCCATAAATCTATATTTTTCACTGGCTTATTGTCACTTTTGCGCCAATTTTTATTTTGCCAATTTGAAAGCCACTCAGTAACTCCCTTTTGTAAATACTTACTATCAGTATATAACTTCACAATACAAGGTTTCTTAAGCTCCGAAAGAGCTGATATCGCAGCCATCATCTCCATTTGATTGTTAGTAGTATTTGCTTCATGACCAAAAATCTCTTTTTGAATGCTATTATAAATTAGCAACGCACCCCACCCCCCAGGACCAGGATTACCAGAACATGCCCCATCAGTGTATATTTCTACAAAAGGTTTTAAGGTATCTGTCATTGAAGTAACATACTAAGACTTACTTTGTTTTCTTACGAAACTTATCAAATGAAATCACTTCCCCTAGTTTACTTTCATCCTTTTTTATTATATCACTATTCCTATCCTGCACTAATACTTCTCTCATATCAGCTCTAGCAGCACCACTTGTAACAACATCAATCTCATCTAAATTATCATTTCTTCTAAACTGCAGGCTAAAATTTGCTTCTGGGTCAATAAAACTAGTCAAAGTATTAAAAGGAACGATTACAGTTTCTGGAACCCCACCAAATGATATATTTACTGAAAAATGGTCATCATGTACAAGTAAGTCTCTAAATTGATATTGCAGTACAATAGTTATTTCGCGTGGATATTTTTGCTTTATTCTCTTGGACAATACTACGTTTGGATCATCTGTTCTAAACGACACATAGTAGCTTTGATCGACATTGTTTTCTTTATCGCAAGTGTTTTTAAGAACTTTTTTAACTATACCAAGCATCGCTTCATCTATCAGTGACTGGTAGTCTATAAACATTTTGCGTTACCTTAATCATTATTAAACGGGGCTTTTCTGTTGCCAGGTAAGCCCCCAACCCCGTAGCTAGCTACCTAGATTAGGCAGCAGCCGCAAGACGATTATTATCGTTTGCATTTACTTTTTTTGATCCACAATCCAAAAGGATTCGGAGGTATCATCCCGGGTAAAAATTATACCTTTATTAAGCACGTCGATCCTATTTCGCTCCCATAAACAAGTTTAGTGGTGGAAGCGCCGGGTACCGCCCCCGGGTCCGCAACTTCTATTTTATATAACGTTTATTACCATAGCTGCTATTGCAGCATCACCATTATAGTACTAGTCATTTAGTATTGTAAATAGGACAAACGAAGAGAATTATATTAAATAAAGTTTTTTCTATAGACTAGAGTTTTACATGGACAAATGTATTTTTTTTATATATAAAAAATCGATCCACCCTGAGCGCTTTAATTAGCACTTGTTAGGAATATGGCCAGGTAGCTCAGTCGGTAGAGCAAAGGACTGAAAATCCTTGTGTCGGCGGTTCGATCCCGTCCCTGGCCACCATATTTTATTGATTTCAAGCACTATAGAACTTACCAATTACTGGTCAAACCTTAGTCATCCTGAACCGCCCTTAGTCATGCTGCACTTGATGCAGCATCCACCTTAAAATCGCTATAACCTTGTAATACTTTGGATCCCGGGTCAAGCCCGGGATGACTAGTGATAAAATAATATACAGATAGCTCATGTCATCCTGAACCGCCCCTAGTCATGCTGCACTTGATGCAGCATCCACCTTAAAATCGCTATAACCTTGTAACACTTTGGATCCCGGATCGAGCCCGGGAGACTAGTGATAAAATAATATACAGATAGCTCATGTCATCCTGAACCGCCACTAGTCATGCTGCACTTGATGCAGCATCCACCTTAAAATCGCTATAACCTTGTAACACTTTGGATCCCGGATCGAGCCCGGGAGACTAGTGATAAAATAATATACAGATAGCTCATGTCATCCTGAACCGCCCCTAGTCATGCTGCACTTGATGCAGAATCCACTACTTATTTATGGATCTCAAATCAAGTTTGGGATAACTAAACAGGAACAGAAAGTACAAGATTCAATACTACTCTATAATTTATTTAGACGTTTTTTTAATCCACCTCAATTGCAGTCACTATATCTCCCATAGGTTCGATATCTATTTCTTCTAGAGAAGTTGCTAAATTATTGTCAATCACGTAGCTAATTACTATATCCGCTACATCTTTAACATTAATCACTTTCTCTAATTGTACAGCAAGATGAGAAGCATGCTGAGGAGCAACACAATCAATTACTAAAGCAAATTTTATAAGACCATATTCATAAGCAAATGTATTGATACCATAACTTATATCCCACAGTATTTTGTTTATCATAGTAAGAAATGTTGGTACTTCATCACTACGTTCTATCAACATATTAGCTGCATCTTCCATTGAATTTGGCAAAATAGCATTTTTTATAGTATTAACAAAATTACTAAGATTACTTGTTACTACATCATCTACCACGGATCTTTCCTCGTGGCACACTCCCTTATGAATAATCACGCATGAAGGCATAGCATTTGCTACGTCATTTGTGTATTGATCATTTCCAAAATCAGTAAAATCAAACCCAATAATAGTATGAAGGTTAGTAAGAGTAGGCAACACTCTTACTAGCGCTTGAGACACAGCTAATCCTTCATCTGGAAGCTCACCATTATCATCACCATGCAAATTTGGCATCAATGCAAAATTTAATTCTGAAGGATTAGATTTAGGTAAGGTATTAATTATTTTTAGTAATTTTTCTAATATCAGCGTATCTTCTTTATTTTCTGCATTTCGTTTTATCACTTTAAAACCAGTCCTCATATGTAGACGATCATCAAATGCTGACGGCATCATGGCACCAGCGTACTCCATAACCGCTATAAATGATTTCACTAGAGGAAGCACGTCCAAAATATTAGTACAAAGTAAGTTGTTTTCTTCTCTACTGAAAGGAAGGGTTACTGTTTGATCCTCAAGAGGTACATTTGTAAGTTTAGACATTGATACTACTTTCTATTTTTTATAATCATTGTTTTATATATTAATTTATATTAACAGTCAATTATCAATTTAGATTGTATGGGTTCTGCAATTTTATTTTATTGATACAATTAGTTCTCTTAAACAACTTAAATTCCCACAAAAACAAAAAAAAAAGAGAGGGTAGAAAACCTACCCTCTCTTTGCGTTTAAGTTTGTAAACTTGCGTCTTATATTAGAAGTTTACACGAACTTTTAAAGTACCTTGATGACCAACTAGCTTTTTAGCTAAGTAGCAATCATAACCAGCACCATATTCAAACATACCAGATACAGCATTCACACCCAGACCCGCGTTGAATGTAGTTTTGGCACCTTTTGCAGCTTTTGTTGTTAGCGGCGTTGCAAGCCCAGAATGTGTTACTGTGACTTTTGCACTCTTACCAACAAAATCATGGTTTACAAAAGCATGGAATTCAGGTGTTAAGTCAATTCCATTAGTATTCATTGTGGTTTGCGCTCTTAGTCCAAGAATTGCTTCGAATCTATTAGACGCTTTGCTGCTTACAGATAGATTCTGGTTTGTTGTTCCAGTTTCTTTGTAACCACCATCATTGACTCTAACATATCTCGCACCAACCATAGGTGTTACAACAACATCAGAAAATTTATGGTTGTAACCAGCCAGTAATTCACCTGAATATGATGTCGCATCAAAGCTACCACTAGCTTTTTGTGAACCAGTTAATGTCACACGCTTCTCTGCGTTTTTCACCCTAGATGATGCATATGATGCATTACCTTGTAGGAACCAAGCATCAGTCAGCTGCTGAATACCATACACACTTATCATGTATGTATTTAGCTTAGTTTTATCGCCAGATTTAAAGTTTTTGTGCTTAACATCAGTTTTCACATATGAACCTGCAAGACCGATCGTCATATCTGCATTTGCTTCTAGATCAAAACCTACTGTTGCACCATAAGCTTTTGACGAATAACCTGCTCTGCTACCTTGTTCTTTTTGAGTTGAGGTATTATAGAACGGGCTTACCCATGCACCATACTTACTATCAACCTCACCTGCAGAAATACCAGATACTTCAGCTTGTGAAGTTTGGATTCCAGGCATTGGGTGATTAGTTAGAGTTGCAATCCTGTTGTTAATTCCTTGGTTTACAGTCCCTGTAACTTGGTTAACAACTGGATTTGCATGAACCGCTGTTGATTCTGTAATTCTCTCTAGAGACTCAACGATTTGTGCATCAGTCATACGACCAAGCTCAGATGCATAAGCTAGAGCATCACCTTTATTTGCTGCATTTCCGTAAGCAAGACCATCAGCTAGTAATTCTGCATCATTAAACTTACCTAAAACACCAGTAAGCACTTGCGCAGCGTTGTTATCACGCACTAATTGCAGTTGGTTATTTGCTGACCATTTAACAAATCTATTGTTAGATGGTTGAACTATCGTAGCCAACGCCGCATTAACATTAGTAACCGTTCCAGCATTTGCTAGATTAAGCACTGTATAGACTTCCGTTGCCGCTGGCAGAGCTGCACCATCTGTGATTACTAAAGCAAGAGATGTAAGACCAGCTCCATTTAAGCTTGCTGCACCTTTTGAACCATCAACAGTCAGGCCACCAATCGCTCTATTTGCATCAAGCGTTAAACCAACAGCAGCATTACCATTTATAGCTGAAGCACCATTTTGCAGAGTCACATTATTAGTACCAAGATTTACCGTTGAACCATTAAATGTCGAAGCGCCATTTAATGCTACATTCGATGTTGCATTTAATGTTTGCGCTCCTGCTACGATATTATTAGCAAACAAGTTAGCTCCAAGATTTGTCGTCTCACCAGCTACGCCGTTAAACTCAATTCTATCCAGGCCTTTACTTTCACCGATATTTCTACCGATTGAATTATTTCCTGTGAATCTTGCAGTACCTTGTCCAACAGCTCCGCCATTAATTGCAGAAGCAATCACAGATGAACTACCAAATTCAGCAACAGATCCATTGTTTAGTGTTAAACCATCAGTATCTGAAGACACAGTACCGGTGAATTTCACAATATTACCTGCAGTAATTGACATTGTTTTTGCATAAACATTCCCAGCTGACATGTTGGCTTTAAACTCAACTGACTTTAATTGCAGACCAGCCGCACCAATATTATCTGCAACTGAATTTATACCAGAAAGAATTAAAGTACCTTCATTATTTTTTGTTGTTGAAACGCTACCAAAGAAATCAGAATTGAAAGTCATATTCCTATCAGTAGAAAACTTAAATGTACCCATATGATTTGCAGAAGCACCGATAGGTGCAAGGAATGTCTGATGATCATCTGAAATTACGATGTTGTGGATACCATTTCCTGTTGAAGTAATCATTGTATTTTGGAATGAGTTAGTTGCAACTTTTGTAAATGTTGCAGTCATAGCATTCGCAGACGAGAAAATAAGTTTACTTGTATTAAACACGCCATCTACCAAAAGACCACCTGTATTAGCAAACGTGATATCTGCTCCAGCTAGTTCAACAACAGCCAGTGCAGTATTACCAATTTTAGCAACAACCGCATTTGCATCAGTAAGTGCAATTCTATTAGCAAACTTCACTGTTCCCTGATTAGCTACTTTGCCATCGATTTGTCCAGCAATTACTTGCGCTTCAAACACTGCTGTTGCATCTTGAGAAACAGTAACGTTAGCTGCTAGATTTACTTTTTCTTTGAATGTTACAGTTTTATTTGCACCAGTAACTCTGATTCCATTAAATTTAGCATTCAAACCTACTGCTGCACCAACTGTTGAATCACCTTGGAAAATCAGTGTACCTCTACCATCTCCAGTAGTTCTAAAACCACCATCTACACCATTTGTAGTATAAAAATTAATACCATCTTCAATAGTTAAAGTTTTATCTGCACCATCCGTAAAGCTCACAGCCTTCATAGTATTGATTGCACCAGATGAAAGATTTGTGCCTTTTTTCAATGTCACGTCTTCAGCAATTGCCAAAGTACCCTGACCATCTGAGTGCGAGAAATTACCAATCATGTAATTACCAGCTTTGTTTAAAGTTAAAGTTGAATCTTTGCCTTCAATATCAATTTTCTTAATCGCAACGTTAGCATTGTTTAATATAATATTTGCACCGCCTCTAGCTGAAAGTAATTTTAACATCTTGTCAGCAACAGCTACATCACCAACTTGTTCAGTGATAGTTACTGTATTACCAGCAAGAACTGCGTCTGCATTGATTGTACCAACACCATTGGCATTAGCAGCAACTACTGTTGCTTCACCTAGCACAACATTTGCATTATCACTAAATAGTAATGTACCATCTTGCAAGAAATTCAAGCCATTCTGTGTTTTAATTTGGTTATCATTAGTAAATAAATTTTTACCAAGAGTTAAGGTACTTGCCGCATCAAAACGAATTTGGTTGATTAATTGACCGCCATTTGAATCAATACCTTTAGTAATTGTTGTATCACCTTTAACAGAAATTATACCTTTACCAGCATTATCAGAAGTTACTTTACCTGTGACTTTAGAACCAGCGTAGAATTCTACCACATCATCAAAATTGCCACCTGCAGCTAAAATTAGCCCATCATTTAACGTCAAATTAATGTTATCTTTTAACTTAACTGTAATTGCTCCAACAGCATTACCAATCAAAACTTTAGAGAAAGCCTTATCTCCACCAACACTTGCATATAGTTCAATACCATCAGCAGTTAAAGCAAGTTTACCTTGGTTTGCTGTTTCAGTAGTAATCGTGTTTGCAAATACTTTTGCATTAGCTTGATCAAAAGTAATTGTGTGATTTGAAGTTAAGTGAATATTGCTAATCCTTTTTGTATCCTCACCAACAGCACCTTTGAATGTTCTATCACCACCACCAACTTTAATTTGACCCTTGCCACTTGTTTCAGTAGTGAAATTTGTGTTCAAATTAAGTCCAGCACCAGCGTTAGAGAATGTTACAATTGAAGCATCTTGTGCTAAATGCGTTGTAGTTGCTTTATACTCAGTAGTTGTTGAGAAGTTCACTTCTCCAGCACCGATAACAACTTTATTCAGCTTTAAACCATTACCAACTTTGTCAATCGCAGCAGTTGATGCACCAGCAAAGCTTAATGTTCCTTTATCATCTACCAAACCATCAACAGTAGCAGCTGTTACGTTTTTACCAGCTCCAACAGTTAATGTTGAACCATTACCAATTTGGATCGCTTTAACATTAGCCGTATTGTTTAATGTACCACTTTTGCCATCATTAACTTTTAATGTGCCGAGCTTATTACCAGCACCGATTGCACCACCAAGAACAATATCTGTTCCGTTAATTTGGAATGTACCTTCATTAGCACCATTACCATTGATAGTCGCATTAAAATTAGTTGCGCCATTTAAGATCACAATGTCACCAGCATTTTTCATCACGATCGCGCCCAAACCTGAATAGTCGTTCGCTTGTGCGTTAAATGCCCAGTCTTTAGCAAGTTTTGTCGTAGTATATGTAGTAACATTACTTGCAAGCCCTGTTAAAGTTACTGTTTGGCCATTTCCAGTGTTAAGCGTCAATTTACCAGTATTTCCTGCCGTTTGTATGATTGAACCAATACTATATGGATTAGCAGCAGCAGTTGAATCAAGAACTGGGTTAGCGTTAGTATTGACTTGTATACCAGCGATGTTTAAGGCAGCACCTGCACCCACCGTATAAGTATGAGCAGCTCTAAACGTCAAAGTTGAACCATCTGTAAACGCAACATTAGCCGGTACGTTATCTTGATCAAGATTAACACCAGTACGGTCTGCAGGAGTTGCAGTAACAAGCCTTGCTTCTGCCGCCATTGCATCAGCAGCGCCCACTGCAACTGCTAGAGCTGAAGCTGTTGTTAATAGATTTTTAAGAAATTTTGATTTATTAGTCATAGTTTTCTCGTTCTTAAATTAAAAATTATTTATTTATAAAAAATCACCCATAGACAACCTTAGTTTTTGGTTGGAATAAGGCTATTCACGCCCGTTATTATATCCAGTAAGTGCTAAAATAGACAAGAATTTAATCGCTGTTAACAATTTTGAATATAAAAATTGTGATAAATATACCAGGATACTTTAGTCATCCTGAACTCACATTTAGCAGTCATCAACTATGTTTATTAAGGAAAGAATCCAATCCTGAAACCCACAGTCGTCACCCTACCACCTAGTCATCCTGAACTCCCCCATTAGTCATCCTGAAACCCACAGTCGTCATCCTGAACTTGATTCAGGATCCACCCTTAAAGTAGACGCAACTTTAGCGTAGCTTGGATCCCGGGTCAAGCCCGGGAGGACTTAAAGAGCGCCCGGGATGACACAAAAGCGCCCGGGAGGACTTAAAGAGCGCCCGGGATGACTTAAAGAGCCCGGGGTGACTAGAGAAACAAAGGCGTGTAGCGGTCACCCCAAACTTTGGGATCCATTACACCACTCATTCACCCTGAACTTCGGTAACGTCACCATCAACTTCATCGCCACCATCTTCGCCTTCAGAATCAGCGATGATCGATGCTGAAACAACCGATTCATCTTTATCAGTCTTAAATAAAATCACACCACTTGTACTTCTACCAGTAGCCCTGACGCTATCAAGCTTACATCTAATCAATTTACCGGTATTGGTAATCAGCATAAGCTCATCACTCAAGGTTGCTGGCATAGACGCAACAACCTTACCCGTCTTATCTGAGAGCACCATATTTACAATACCACTACCACCGCGATTTGTGACTCTGTATTGATAAGCGGATGTTCTCTTACCGAATCCATTTTCAGATACAGTCAAAATAAACTCTTCAGCTTCTGCCATTTCAATGATCTGCTCTTTGCCCAGCAACACAAGATCAAACTGACTTGGCTCAAAATCATGATTACCGACAGCTATCTCCATTCTTTTTTCAACAGGAATGGATAAAAACGCTTCTCTTTCCTCCATGCTTGACTTTGCCCCACGCAAAATAGTAATAGAGATAACTCTATCCCCGTTTGCAAGCCTCATCGCCCTTACCCCATCAGAGGTTCTGCTTTTAAAGACCCTTACTGCATTTACTGGAAACCTAATGGCTTTACCTAGCTTACTTGCAAGTAAAATATGATCATCTTCACTACATGCTTTAACATTGACCAGACTATCATCTTCATCAAGCCTGATTGCTATCTTGCCATTTGACTGAATTTTCTTGAAATCAGAGAGGTCATTTCTTCTGATATTACCTTTGGCAGTAGCAAACATAATATGCATATTATCCCATTCTTCCTGATTCTCTGGCATTGGCATAACGCTAGTGATCGCCTCGCCTTCCTGAAGCGGTAATATATTAATTATCGGGCGCCCCTTGCTTTGCGGATTACCAAGCGGTAGTTTATAAAGCTTTAGACTATACACCTGTCCCCTTGTGGTAAAGAATAAAAGCGGAGTATGAGTATTACCAACAAATAGCTGCGTTGTCACATCTTCATCTCTCATAGACAAGCCGGACCTACCCTTCCCACCCCTTCTTTGTGCGCGGTACGTAGCAAGCGGAACTCTCTTGATATAACCACCAAGAGTAACCGTGACCACCATATCTTCTTTTTGAATCAAATCTTCAATGTCTTGATCAAAATTACCTTCAATAATTTCCGTTCTTCTTGGGGTTGCAAACTCATCTTTCACCTTAATAAGTTCTGATTTTAGTATCGTAAGTAACTTGTTTCTGTTACTTAAAATCTCAACATAATCAGTAATCTCTATAGTCAGATCTTTTAAATCGCTTTCAATCTTATCTTTCTCCATTGCAGTTAAGCGCTGGAGCCTCATTTCCAAAATTGCCTTAGCTTGAGCTTCAGATAGATGTATCGTACCATTATCAGAAATGTCTGCTTTATCATCAACAAGCCTAATTAAACTTTCAATCGAAGCACAATCCCAAGCCTTTTCCATCAAACGCTCTTTTGCCTCAGTCGGAGTGGAAGCTGCTCTAATGATCCTTATTACTTCATCAATATTATTTACTGCAACTCTAACTCCAAGCAATATGTGAGCTTTATCTCTTGCCTTGTTAAGGAGGAAAATCGTCCTTCTGGTAATGACTACTTCTCTAAAACGTACAAAAGAACTTAGCATCTCCTTCACTGTCATCACTTTTGGCATTCCTTCATCAAGAGCAAGCATGATCACACCAAAACTTGTTTGTAATTGAGTGTAGGAATAAAGCTGATTGAGCACCACATCTGCAACCGCATCTCTTTTGATTTCAATTACAACACGCACCCCATCTTTGTTTGACTCATCTCTTAAATCACTGATACCTTCAACTCTCTTTTCTCTGACTAATTCAGCAATTTTTTCAACCAATTTTGCCTTGTTAACCATGTATGGCATTTCTTTGATGATAATTGCTTCCTTAGCACCATTGTTTTCAATTTCGCACTTACCGCGGAATAAAATACTACCTCTTCCCGTGAGACAAGCAGATTGGATGCCAGAACTACCAAGAATTATTCCACCAGTTGGAAAATCCGGTCCCTTTATATAGTTTAGTAATTCTATTGGCTCAATATCATTATTATCAACATAAGCACATGCTGCATCAATTACTTCACCAAGATTGTGCGGAGGAATATTGGTTGCCATACCAACCGCAATACCGCCAGTACCATTGACAAGCAGGTTTGGAAACATTGCAGGAATTACTGTTGGCTCTTGTTCAGATCCATCATAATTTGGAACAAAATCTACAGTATCTTTGTCGATATCCTCAAGTAATGAATGGGCGATTTTAGCCAACCTTGATTCTGTATATCTCATTGCAGCCGCAGAGTCACCATCCATTGAGCCGAAGTTACCTTGGCCATCAACCAGTGGCACTCTTAAGGAAAAGTCCTGCGCCATTCTGACTAATGAATCATAAACTGCCGCATCACCATGAGGGTGATATTTACCAATTACATCACCAACAATTCTTGCTGATTTTCGATGAGGTTTTGAACTAATATATCCACCTTCATGCATTGAATAGAGAATACGACGATGCACTGGTTTTAGACCGTCTCTTACATCTGGAATTGCACGACTCACGATCACGCTCATCGCATAGTCCATGTAAGAACTCTTCATTTCATCTTCAATACTAACTGGCAGTAAATTATCTACGACTATCTCACCTGTACTCATCTGCTACTTATAAGTTTTATTTAATCTGCAAAAGAATAGAATCTTTTTTAGCTGATTGCAAGAGAATATAACCAGCATTCTTAGGCACCTTTATGTTCTACACCTCTTGAACAACGCCGTTATATTTAGCCTTTAAGTAAAACTCATAAAACCAACGCCTGAAAAAGGAGCGTAAAAAAAACACAATTGGTTACAAATTGTAGAAATCATTCACTAATTTTCTAGTAAAGTGCTTGACCCAAATTAGCCTCAATATATAAACTGGTAGTCGGTAATTGTTATCAAAATTATTTATTAGAGGTATTTTTAACATGAGACATAAAGCTTTTTTAATAGAGTTCAATGCTGATATTGCATGGCGTCTGTTTTTACTCTTTGCTTCAATCAGTGTAATTCTAGCTGCATCAGATGCTGCGTTTGCTGCTGCATCAACTGCTGCCGCTGATAATGACGTAGTTGGTCAGACATTATGTAGGTTAGTGGCAAATCTTTCTGGTGGTGTAGCAAGAGGTATAGCAACTATAGCAATATTCTCTGTTGGTGTTGGTTTGTTCCTTGGTAAGTTAAACTGGGGTATCGCCGCCGCTACAGCTGCTGGTGTCGGTATCATATTCAGCGCACCAAGATTAGTAGCTTTCTTAAGCGGTGATGCGGATAATGCAAACTGTCCAACTGACAATGCTGTGTAAGTCCTAGACAAACTCAAGGATTTACTTTATAAAATGAACTATCAGTAGGTTGCTCCATAGTGGCGCAACCTACTTTCGCTTTTGTTTGTAATTCATATAACCAAGTTTATGTTACGATAATTAAAATCGTGTAAGAATTTATGTTCATAAAAAATAAAATATCAAATCGTATGCATGCCTTAATAAAATTAATTATGGCATATCTTTTTTGTATACTGCCATTGTCAGCACTATCAAATAGCAATGATACAGCTATAAATGTTGAACTTACAAAAGTAGCGCATCATGATTTTTATGAAAAATATACAGCTATTGGTCAATCAAGAGCTGAAAACAGTAAGACATATTACGCGCGCGTAGACGGCAACGTTGATTCAGTAGCGATCATGCAAGGTCAAGAATTTACAAAAGGACAAACCTTAATTACCATTGATACACAGATTGCCCAAGCTGCAAAATCTAAAGCTGAAGCAGCTTTTGCCTTAACTAAAAGTACATATGAGAGGGATTATTCACTCTGGCAAAAAAAGTTTATTAGTATTGAAGTACTAGATAAATCTAAAGCTGCTCTTGAATCGGCAAGAGCTGACCTTGCCATGCAAAATGATAAATATCAAAATATGATAATAACAGCCCCTTTTGACGGATATGTTGGCGTAGTTCACGCTGAAGTAGGAAAAGATATAAAAACTGGAGATTATCTTTTTACTATCATTACCAATGGTGAGAAAACAATCTTTATTGAATTACCAGAAAACTTAAGCGGGAAGATCAATAAGAATTCAAAAGTTTCTGTCATTGATAATACTGGAAAAAAGGTCTTTGGAAATATTCTGGCTGTCTCAAATTACTTAAATGATACTGGGACAATTACAGCAAAAATATCCTTTCCAACTGAAACAAAAATTCTTCATGGTAGCTTCATTGAAGTAGAAATAGTCTTTGACCACCATACAGGACTTTCGGTCCCTGAAAAAGCTGTGCTAAAAAACAATAAAGGGAACTTTGTTTATAAGGTTGGTGAGGATAACAAAGCAGTACAAACTTATGTTCAAACGAAAACACGCGATCAGGATCTAATTGAAATAATCACAGATGATTTAAAAGATGGAGATCAAATTATTGTTGGGGGACTAACTAAGGTATACGACAGCGCTCTTGTAAGAAGCGTTAAACAAGAAACATCTAATCAAGGTAGTTAAAAAAATGCAGCTACCTGAGATATGTATAAAAAGACCAGTATTTACCATCGTATTAAGTATGCTCATACTTTCGATCGGAGCTATATTTTTTACTAAACTTGAAGTCAGGGGAACACCAAACATCAATCCTCCTCTAATTACCATCAAATCGGAATATCCTGGCGCTGACTCTTTATATATGGAACAACAAATTACCCAACGCATTGAAAAAGCTGTTAAGACAACTAAAAATTTAAATTCCATATCATCTAAAAGCTCCCTAGGTGAAAGTATGATAATGCTTGCATTTAATATTGATGCAGATATTGAAACAGCACTAAATGATGTTCGAACAACAGTATCTGACTTATCACAGATTTTTCCTGATGATATGAAAATGCCGTCAGTTGCCAAAATGGACTCTGATGCTTGGCCAAGCTTATGGATAAGTATCAATAGCTCAAGGCATGACGACCTAGAGCTCACAAGAATCTCTGATAATGACATCAAATCGGTCCTAGAAAAATTACCAACAGTTGGTAATTCAATTATATTTGGCGCCAAATACTACACCATGAGAATAGAACCAATTGTCAGTAAACTCTTTCAACATAAATTGTCTCCTATGGATCTAGAAAAAGCGATAAGAGAGCAAAATAAAGAGTATCCAGCTGGTGAAATCAAAACAGAGGTACGTAATTTCTCGCTCAAGTTAAATGCATCATTAAATTCGAAACACCAGTTTGAAAATATTATTGTAAAAAAATACCCTGATGGCACTATCATTAAACTAAAAGATGTTGCTAATGTAGACCTTGCTCCGTATGAAAATGATGTAATACTTAGGTATAATGGTAAACAATCTCTTGCAGTTGGACTAATTAAACAATCAACTGCTAACATTATTGAGCTTTCTGATGCAGTTAGAAAAGAACTGCCAGTAATTCGTAAAAACCTTCCTGCTGGAGTTGAGGTTGAAATCGCCTTTGATACAGCTATTCCTGTTAAAGCGTCAATTAATTCAGTTTATTTAACAATTTTTGAAGCAATCATTCTTGTTGCTGGGGTCATTTATCTATTTCTTGGGTCAGCCAAAATAACTTTAATTCCATTAATAACCATTCCTATATCACTTATTGGCACCTTTTCCGCCATGTTTATGCTTGGATTCTCAATTAATACATTTACGCTTCTGGCAATGATTCTTGCCATCGGACTTGTAGTAGACGATGCTATTGTAATGCTAGAAAACATCTTTAGACATAACCATGAACTAGGAAAATCACCAATGCAATCTGCTTTTGACGCTTCAAAAGAAATAGGTTTTGCAGTGGTTGCTATGACAATAACATTAGCATCCGTCTTCTTACCAATAGGGTTTATCGAAGGATTCATGGGTAAATTGTTTATTGAATTTGCCTGGACCTTAGCTTTCTGTGTATTGTTTTCAGGATTTGTTGCACTGACTTTGACACCGATGATGTCTAGTCGTATGATCGATACGTCTAGCTTAAGAAAGCCTTTACCATTAAGGATTTTTGACTATTTTTTATCAATTATACAAAGGGCTTACATAACCCTCTTATCAGCAGCAATTAGGCATAAATTATTGTTTTTGATTATATGCGCAGCATCAGTTGCAGCACTTGTTTTTGGCTTTAAAAACGTACAAAAAACTTTTGTACCAGACGAAGATCAAGGATTCTTACAAGTTTTTTTCACCGGACCTGAAGGAAGCAGTGTCAATGAATCGCTAAAAACAGTTGAATCAGCAGAAAAGATATTATCTTCTGTCCCAGAAATACTAGGTTTCTTTGATGTAGTTGGTTGGGGTGGCGGAGATAACGCAATGGCTTTTGTACCTTTAAAAAATTGGAAAGAACGGAAAAGATCACAACAACAAATCCAACAAGAATTAAATGCAAGATTTAGCTCTCTACCTGGAATGACAATTTTTGCAATATCACCGCCTTCAATTGGCGGCGGAGGTGGAGATAAACCGGTAGAATTTCACTTAACTTCACAGCTTGAATATTCTGATCTTGATAAAATATCTCAACAATTTATAGATGAGATGAATAAAACAGCTACATTTAATGGAGTAGAAAGAGATTTCAAAGCCTCAACTCCTACACTCGATGTTATTGTTAATAGAGAAATGGCGTATAGGTTTGGGGTTGATATTGAATCAATAGGCAAAACGATTCAGTATCTAATCAGTGGTAGGCAAGTTGGTGATTTTCGTATGGGAAGCGATATCTATGACGTGATACTTCGCTATAGCGCTTCTGAAAGAAACGACCCAGACGATATAAAGAAGATATTTGTCAAAACAAAAGATGATAATTTATTACCTCTTGAATCAATTGCAGCAATCAATGAGACAATTACTGTAAAAGAATACAGCCACTATAATAATTCTCGTTCAATTAAAATAAGTGCCGATCTTGCTGAAGGCAAAACTTTACAACACGCCGTAGATACTATCGAGAAAATCAGAGATTCTATTATAGATAAGAATACGACAAAAATTGAGTATGTTGGGCAAATAGACCAAATGAAAGAATCAAGTGGAGATACTATCATTACCTTCCTATTTGCGTTGTTATTTATTTTCCTAGTATTATCAGCTCAATTCGAAAGTTTCGGTGATTCTTTCTTAATCCTTATGGCGGTACCATTTTCAATAACCGGAGGAGTGTTAGCACTACTACTATTTGGTAATACTATCAATATGTATAGTAATATCGGCCTTG
>JAAFHP010000050.1 GCA_013298405.1 Alphaproteobacteria bacterium
AATGGTTGCAAGGTTCTATATTTTGCAGGGTATAAGAATAAAAAGGACATATTTTATCAAGATAAAATAGAGCAATTCTCAAGTAAAGTTTTTTGGTCTTTAGAAAATGGTGTTTTTGATAATTTACGAGAGCAGGATTATATGATTAGCGGAAACATCATTGATGCAATCAACTTTGCTAATATCCAAGGATTACTGAATAAATTGGATCATGTCTTATGTATTGGATCAGATAGCATGATGGGAGCAGTCGCAAAAAATAAACAACTCTTTGGGAAGGCTGAAATTATCTGTAGTGTTAATTCCCCTATGCAGTGCATGATGAAAGGAATTTGTGGTCAGTGCATTCAACAAGTTGATAATAATCAAGGCTACATTTTTTCATGCGCTTGCCAGGATCAGGATATAAACATTATTAATTTTGAATCTCTGGGCAATAGACTAAAGGTCAACTCTCTTCTTGAAAAGATATCAAAGAAGAACAGTTCTATATTTTAAGGTTTTTATAATGGATGATGCTGAACAAAATACTGTCATGCTGAACTTGATTCAGCATCCATTGCTTACTTGTAGACTCAAAATCAAGTTTGGGAAGATTTTGAGATATTTCGAATAACCAATAAGAATTATTTTCTTAAATTTAGTCTTTCAATTAATTTAATATACCTATCTAAGCTACGTTTTTTAAGATAAGTAAGTAGATTACGTCTACGACCAACAAGTATTAGTAACCCGCGTCTTGAAGAGAAATCTTTATGATTTCCTTTCAGGTGTTCAGTAAGGTTAACAATTCTTTCAGTTAGAACTGCGCACTGGACTTCAACAGAACCAGTATCGTCTTTGGTGTTTGCGAACTCTTTCATGAGCTGTGCTTTACGCTCTTGTGTTATCGACATCGTTTTGCTCCTAATTATTTAAATTAAACACTCTTAAAGACTTGAAATTAGTGCTTTCTAACTTACCAATGGCAACAAGTTGTCCACCATTACGTACCCAAACTTGATTCAGATTTTCTTGGTCATCAAATATACAGGGCTGACCATATCGAATCTTTTGAGCTTGTAAGTCATCTGCTTCTAGTACCGGGATGTCGTCTAGTACAGTTTCAATCTTTAAGCTTTTTCCAATGAGTAAATCTTTTAAAGTTACACTTGGAATTTGCTCAAGGTCAGATACATTTATTGAATTAGATAATTCAAATATTCCAACTCTAGTGCGTCGCAATTCTACCACAAATCCTAAACTTTGCAAGGACAAAGCTATATCCTCCGCTAAGGTTCTGATGTAAGTACCTTTTGAACATACGCATTCATAGCTTGCCATAGCGGTTTTGTTGTCATAATCAGTACAGATTAAATTATAAATATATATATTTCTTTTAGCTAAAGAAAAAGATACCCCTTGTCGTGCTAAATCATACGCTCGTTTTCCATCAACTTTTAGGGCAGAGTATATTGGTGGTTGCTGCGAAATTTTGCCAATAAATTTAGAACAAATATTAAGGCACTGCTCTTTGGTTGGTATGTAGTCACATGTCTTGATCACCTTTCCCGAACTATCTGCAGTATCAGTTGTAGCGCCAAATTGAATCCTAAATTGATACTGTTTTTTTGCATCCATCAATATCCCAATTAATTTTGTTGCTTCTCCAACGGCAATTGGTAATATTCCTTCGGCTTCTAAATCCAGCGTTCCTGCGTGTCCAACCTTATATCCTTTAAAAATTCTTTTAATATAAGAGACAACTTTTGCTGAGCTTATATTTTTCGGTTTATAAATGTTTAGCCAACAATTCATGAATTATATTATTTGAGAATTTTTATGAATAATAATCAATAAAAGCTAAAGTGAAAAGGATTTGTATTGTTTTTAATGGAATTGTCCAACAACTATAGATAGAAATTTAAATTAATTAAATCTTTCAATTTATTTGACAAGTGCTGCTTCAATTGCACTAAGCAAATCAGCCTGCTTGTAAGGTTTATATAGTATTGTACAAGGTTCCAAAATATGTTTCTTGAGCTCTTCTTCCTGCGAATCTAGACCGCTTTGAAAAATAAATGGTATGTTTTTAAATCGATCATCTTTTTTAAGTGTTTTGTAGATTTCATAACCACTAAAATCAGGTAGCATGATGTCAGATAAAATTAGCACAAGGCTAGAGGCGTATCTGTGAGCTAGATGTACTGCTTCTTCGCCGTTATACGCACTAACTAAATTGAACTCCGTAAAATTAGGGATAATAAGTTCAACTAAAGTATGACAAATTCTTTCATCATCGATAAATAATATCGTATTTTTTTTATTCATTTGCTAGGCATTACAGATAAATACAACAACAATATAAATTTACTACTGAAATTAAAGCTTCGTAAAATTAAAATTTATATAATACTAACACATTTTAACTATTATATCTAGCAGGAATGTAGAATTTCTTTTTTTAGTATTAATGCTTAGTCAGATATAATAAAAACATATAATTATAGAAGAAGATTTAGGCGCAATTTAATCCATGCAAATAATTAAAGTAGTAATCCCACATGCAGGACTATTCCCATTAGAATATTCTTCTCATCAAAAGCATGTTATAGGGGAACTGGTGGTTGTACCATTTCGTAACTCTCAAATTACAGGTATTGTATGGGAAATAAACTGCAATCAGAGTATCAGTAATTTAAAACAAGTTATTGAAAATGGTACTAATAATGTGCTTGATACATCTATTCTTGAAATGATGCGCAGAGCAGCTAATTACTACATGATGGAACTGGGTACTATAGCGAAATTAGTACTTCCAGTTGATATAAATCAGAATCTAAAGAATAAACCAGAGCATAAAATAGATATTGATAAGTTATTACTTCCAACACTCTCATCAGAGCAAGAAATAGCTCTTACCAAAATAGCAGCATCAGATAAACCAAGTTTAATAAAAGGTGTTACAGGTTCTGGTAAAACTGAAATATATTTTTACTCCGTGCTAAGTGCTTTAAGGAATGAAAAGCAAGCATTAATCATGTTACCTGAAATTGCCCTTAGTAAACAGATTATCAATAGGTTTGAGCAAAGATTTGGATTTAGGCCTGCTGTATGGAATTCTACAATAAGCGCATCAAAGAAGAAAAGTATTTTACGTGGATTAATAGATGGGAGTGTGAAGGTAGTTATAGGAGCGAGAAGCGCACTATTTCTTCCATACCACGCACTTGGTGTGGTTGTGGTAGATGAGGAGCATGATAGTTCTTATAAACAATTTGAAGGAGTGCTATATAACGCAAGAGATATGGCGGTTCTAAAAGGGCAATTATGTAAATGCCGCGTAATCCTATCTTCAGCTACACCCTCTATTGAATCATATTACAACGCTATGATAGGTAAGTATCAACTGATTGATTTACCCAGCAGATTTAATTCATCTACTCTGCCAGAAGTAAAGATAGTTGATATGAGAAATGAAAAATTGGCAATAAACCATTGGCTTTCTAAATCTGTGATCGATGAGGTAAGTAATAATATATCAAACAGGCTACAGACTCTAATTTTCCTGAATAGGAAAGGATATGCTCCGCTAGTATTATGTAGGTCGTGTGGGCATAAAATAGGGTGCAAATATTGTACTGCTTCAATGGTATTGCACAAAGAAAAAAGCAGATTACAATGCCATCATTGTGGGCATATAATGCCAAACCCAAAGGCTTGTCCATCATGTAATGATCAAAATAGCCTAGTACTTTGTGGTCCGGGTATTGAGAGGATAGAGGAAGAAATAAAGGCAATTTTTCCTAAAGCAAGGACAGTATCAGTCAGCAAGGATCAATTTAGCGCTGATGATAAGAGTGATTCGGGTATGTTAGAGCAAATGGAGAAAGGAGAAATAGATATTTTAATAGGTACACAAGTGATCACTAAAGGGTATCACTTTCCTAAATTGTCTTTAGTTATAATAGTTGATGCAGATATAGGTTTTATAGGTGGCGATTTAAGGGCAACAGAGCGAACTTTTCAATTGCTAAATCAAGTTTCAGGTAGAGCAGGTAGAGAAGATACTAAAGGTAAAGTGATAATACAAACTCTCATTCCTGAGCACAAAGTTATAGATTCTTTCGTTAGAAATGATGAAAAGAAATTTATAAGCGAGGAACTAGAGTCTAGAAGAAAAGCTAATATGCCTCCTTACTCTAAAGCAGCAGTTATAACGATAACTGGTAAGAACGCAGCGAAAACTAAGGATATATCTAATCAAATTCTAATATCAGCACCAAAAAGTAGTGCAAGAATTTTAGGGCCAACCGAAGCAATGATGTATAAATTATCAGGTAAATATAGATATAAAATACTAGTAATATCAGAGAAAAACTTTAATTTACAAAAATTCTTAAAATTATGGTTAGAGCAAATTAATATTCCTAGTTATTTTAAGCTGAAAGTAGATATTGATCCTCAGAATTTATGGTGATTGATTGGCGCTTAGCAATAAAGTAATTGACTCTCAAGCGTTGTATTGCTATAACATTCGTAATGTTTAAACAGCATTAATCTACTTCAATGGGATGTAGCTCAGTTGGTAGAGCAACGGTTTTTGATACCGTAGGTCGAAGGTTCGAGTCCTTCCATCCCAGCCAGCCTAAATTATAATTTACTATGCTAAACTGAAGGGGAATTACAGATGCTGCATCTCTGGTGTGTTTTCTTTATGTTTAATATATCTCTTCAGATTTTTCAGTTTCTTCGTTGGTAATTGTAGGTGCAGTTTGTCCGCTTTCCCCGCTATTTTGGTGATCAAGACTAGGTTTGTATCCATCTACTTTAAAGGCTTCCATAATAGTGCCTTCACCAGTTGCAGGTTGACCGGAGTTAAGATCAATTGATTCAAACTTAATTCCATTTGGTACAGGAAAATCAAGTGATGGTAGGTAATAACCATTGGTCATGAAATTAACAAAAACTGGTACAGCAAAAACAGCCCCAAAAGCTCTATTACCAAGGCTTTTGGGATTATCAAATCCTAAAAACGTTCCAACAACAATTTTTGGGGTATATCCTACAAACCAAACATCTTTTGCTTCGTTGGTCGTTCCAGTTTTTCCGGCAATAATAAATGGCAGGTTTTTAGCACCAACTCCAGTTCCTCTTTTTATAGCTCCCATTAAGATAGACGTAATCTGATAAGCAGTTGCTGAATCAACTATTGCTTCAGTCTTAGATTCTTCGATCGTTGGAAGTGGAGCATCAGTTTTCTCTGTTTTACAGTCAACGCATTCACTATAGTCTCTTTTATAAATTACATTACCTTTTCTGTCTTTGATTAGCTCTATATATTGGGGTTCAATTTTATTCCCACCATTTGCTATAATACCAAACGCAGTTGTCATTTTTTCAAGCGTGGTCTCTATCGCACCAAGCACTATAGAAAAGTAAACTCTTGGATTATCTGTAATACCAAAGCGTCTAATAAGGGCAGCAACCTTAGCGATACCAGCTAATTGACTTACTCTTACGGTTATTGAATTACGAGACTTCTCAAGACCACGTCTAAAAGTCAATGGTCCCATAAATTTACTATCATCATTTTTAGGCCTCCATATAGGTAATCCTGGACCTTGATACACCTCAACTGGCGCATCCATAAATATATCGTTTGGTTTTGCTACATTATTTTCTAATGCTGTCATATAGACAAATGGTTTAATAAGTGAACCAGGTTGGCGAATTGCTTGGGTAGCTCTGTCGAATTTACTGGCATTAAAATCATACCCACCTTCTGCCGCCAAAACTCTCCCTGTTTCATGTTCAATTACCAATATCCCGCCGTTAATAGCCGGTATTTGCTGTAAATAATGTTTTCCATCTTTTATTTCAGCAACTATAACATCCCCTGGAGTAATTATCTTCTTAACTGATTTCAAATTAGTTGCGGTCCAGGCCATATCTTTTATATATATCTTACCCTTAGTGCCATCTTTATAGCCGATGGTCGCTTCAGTATCTTGTACCTCTAGTGCGACAGCTAGTTTGTAGTCAAGCAGTCCATATGGTTTTGGAATATTTGATAGTAGTTCTTGCCAATTGTTCAAATCAACTTTCTGCAAAGGACCGCGATATCCTCTTTTCATATCATAAGCTTTAATTCCAAACCTAATTGCATCAGTTGCAGCTTTTTGCATTTTTGAATCTACACAGGTCATAATAGTTAACCCTGCAGTATAGAAATACTCCTCGCCAAACATTTCAATTACTTCTTCTCGCACTTTTGCAGCATAAAAATCTGCATCAATTGTCAGTGCTTTATCAGCCTTAACAAGCTTTATTGGCTCATCCATAGCTTCTTTGACTTGCTCTTTTGTTATGTATCCATCATCGTACATGCGGCTGAGAACATAGTTTTTTCTTTCTACTGCACGTTTATAATTCTTTTCAGGATTATATTGAGATGGGGCTTTTGGAAGTGAGGCAAGCACAGCACACTCACTGATCGTTAGTTCTTCAATAGATTTATTGAAATAGTTGAGCGCAGCAGAAGCAACGCCATATGCACTTTTACCAAGATATATTTGATTCAAGTATAGTTCCAATATTTCACCTTTGGAAAATACTTGAGAAATTTTATATGAAAGAATGGCTTCTTTGATTTTACGCTCAATTGTTCGCTCTGGTGTAAGCAGGAATGTCTTTACTACTTGCTGAGTTATTGTTGATCCCCCCTCAACGCGCTTTTTATGAAGCACGTGAGAAACATTTGAAACAGCAGCCCTAATTATACTAAAAATATCGATTCCATCATGGCTGTAAAAATTCTTATCTTCCGCTGCTATAAATGCTTCAATTAGATGCTGCGGTATTGATTCAATTGGGATGAATATTCTGTGCTCTTTAGCAAATTCTTCAATCAATTTACCATCTGAGGTATACATTCTGGTGATTGAAGGAGGATAATATTTTTTGAGCTGAGAATAGTCAGGCAAATCCTTATTGTAGTGATTTAAGAGATATAAAGCTACCGCTAGTCCAACCAAAAGGCAGAAAAAAAGCCATTTTATAGATAAAATAATAATTCTAAGGATCATGTTTAAGCTATTTCTCCAGCGAGGCTGTTACCTTGAGCACGTGTAATTTTGACATTTACTATATTCCCAATCAAGCTTTTATCAGTTCCAGTAACATAAGCAGATTGCATATAGGGCGTTTTTCCAACAATATCGCCTTCATTTTTACCAATTTTTTCAAACAATACTGGGAATACTTTCCCCACTGATGATTCATTGAATTCAAGTTGTTGTTTTGAAAGTTCCTTTTGTAAAATCGCTAACCTTTGGGTCCTTACTTTCTCTGATACCATTTTCATACCTGCAGCTGGCGTTCCTGGGCGTGGGCTATACTTAAACGAATAGCACTGGCCATATTTTATCTTTTTCACTAAATCCAGCGTATCTGCAAAATCTTCATCAGTTTCACCTGGAAAGCCAACTATAAAATCTGAAGAGAGGGCAATATCAGGACGAACCATTCTTACCTTATCTATGATGGTAAAATATTCCTCTCTTGTATGTTTTCTATTCATCGCTTTTAGAATTTTGTTTGAGCCAGATTGAACGGGTAAATGAAGGAATGGCATAAGTTTTTGCTCCTGGCCATACAATTTTATTAACTCATCAGTCATATCCTTTGGATGAGATGTAGTATACCTGATGCGCTCTAGGCCATTTATTGTTGATAAATGTCTGATTAGATCAGCGAGGCTATAATCTTTATCTAAACCCTTACCGTGATAGGCGTTGACATTTTGACCAAGTAGGTGAATTTCTTTTGCCCCCATAGCCACTTGTATCATTGATTCCCTATATACTTGCTCCACTGGTCTTGAAAATTCAGCGCCTCTTGTATATGGGACAACGCAAAAAGTACAAAACTTATCGCAACCTTCTTGTACGGAAACAAAAGCGCTAGCACCTTGTTTTTCATGCGGTTCTGGTAAGTTATCAAATTTTTCTTCTTCTATGAAGTCGAGTTCTATTAAGTGTTTTTCTGCTCTAGCTAATTTGCCTATTAAGTCTGGCAGTGTGTGATACGATTGTGGACCCACTACTATATCTACATAAGGACTTCTTTTGAAAATCTCTTCTCCTTCTGCTTGCCCAACACACCCAGCAACAGCAATAATGGTTTTGGAATGGTGTTCTCTTTCTCGCGCATCCTTTATTTGCTTTATGCGGCCAAGTTCAGAATACATTTTCTCCGAAGCTTTTTCCCTGATATGGCAAGTGTTAAGAATGAACATATCAGCTTCATCTTGGTTTTCAGTTGACACGTAGCCAAATGGCGCAAGTAATTCTTGCATCTTTAATGAGTCATACACGTTCATTTGGCAGCCGTAAGTCTTGATATGTAGTTTCTTAGACATGAATTATTTAGAGCTTGGATTTATTTCATGCGTATCATAGCAGAATGTAAGGAAAATTAACAGAATTTATTTACCACAAAACTGGCATTGTATGACAACTATAGATAGAAATTTAAATTAATTAAATCTTTCCAAAATCACAGTGTTTAATCTCGCTACTACCATTCTAATGGATTTGCTATATCTTTATCTTATTAGTATAGTGCTAAGTTAAAATTGATATAGTTTAGTAAGAAATTTATGGTCATGGAGAAAGTAGGGGGCATCATACTAGACACCGTGGTGGGTATGGGTCTTATTTACGTATTTAATGTTTGTTGGGGTAAGAGCAACAAGCACAAGACAAGTATATTTACCTAAATTATTCATTATTCCAGCAATTGTATTATATTTAAAAAAGGATGTTATATTATCGCCATATTTTGCAGTATTCGGAGTTGCTGGGTTATATACGGGTTTTGTTATAGCCAAAAAAATTAATTTAAAACCCATTTCTAGTGAGTTAAGTATTGAGCTATCGGGTACTTACTCAACCTTACTACTTCTATTAAGTTTTTTTCTAATACAGTATTTTTTTGGCTATTTGCATTATACAAATGCTGAAATTGCAGATAAGTACTTATTTGTTGAAATATCGCTAAGTGCGTTATTTTCTTGTTACCTTTTAGGGCGGTCAATTTGTTATTTATATCGATATTATCAAGTAATCAAAAGTTAAGAAAGTTTGTTTTGATAAAATTCTTCGCCAATAGCTATTTCAGATCTATTGTTTGATTTTCTCCAATCGTTTGTATCCCTCAGGGAGTAAATGCAGCCGCAATATTCTTGTTTGTAAAACTCCTCTTCTTTAGCAAGTTCATACATTCTTGCTCCGCCACCGCTTTTGCGCCAATTATATGTCCAATAGGTAATTCCTGGATAATGTGAAGCAGCTTTCACCCCGCAATCATTGATTTGATCCATGTTTTTCCAACGGGAGATGCCAAGAGAACTTGTAATAACTTTAAAATCATGCTCATGAGCGTAAAGCGCTGTTCTTTCAAAACGCATATCAAAACACATGGTGCACCTGATGCCTCCTTCAGGTTCATGTTCCATCCCTTTTGCGCGCGAGAACCAATTCTGAACGTCATAATCGGCATCGATAAAATCAAGTCCAAGCTTTTTAGCGTACCTAATATTTTCTTTTTTACGAATTTCATATTCTTTTTTAGGGTGTATATTAGGGTTATAAAAAAATATGGTAAGATCAATTCCGGACTCCGCCATTTTCTCAATTAGCGGTCCAGAACACGGGGCACAGCAAGAGTGCATCAAAACTTTATTTTCACCATGAGGGACTTCAAAGATGTCGTTCACTTTAATTACATCACA
>JAAFHP010000051.1 GCA_013298405.1 Alphaproteobacteria bacterium
TGCTGGTCCATTTGCACCACAAGATAAAACTACTGTTGTCGTTAAAGTTGGCGAGAAGAATGCAGCAAGAATTAATGCTCTTTTTAATAGAAGTAATCCTGGACAAGATCCTAGCGTTCAGCCTGAATCTGATAGTAGGGTAGTTGGTATGGTCGTAGGAAAGGCAACATCTTCTAGTCCAAAGAGAGTAGTAAAAAAATATCTAACTTTAGGTAAAAGGGGAATTATAGTAATACCAGCACCTGAAACGTCAGTAGCAAGGTTGTTTGAACCAGTAGCAGTGGATATGGGTAGTAGAGCTACAACTGAAGATCAATCCAAAGCACCTAACATTCCTCCTACTCCTAAGCGTAATAAATCAATTTCTCTTTCTTCTAAATCGCAAAAATACAAAACTCTTACTAAGGAGATGGTAGCTGAAATACTTGCTCTTCAAAGCGCTTTACAACAATCCAAACCTTTGCCTGCCGAGTCTTTGCCTGTTGTTGCAACTAACATACAAAAAAGTACGTTAGCAAAAGAGGGGAGTAGTTCCTCGGATAACAATAAAGTAGCTAAAAATCCTACTGGCCCATCTATTTCATTGTACTCTCACAATACTTCAGATGAGGTTTACATTATGGATCATGAATTGGATACACAAGATGAAGACAGTAATTTTTTCATAGATTTGGTAAAAAACCCTCATTTAACACTCCCGGTTGCAAAAGATGGTTCTGAAAGTGGAGTAGATTATGCTGAAGAATTTGATACTAGTGGTGAGAATCACAGCAATGATAGTGTATTTGGTGTTTATGATGATCAATATATGAGTCACCTGTATCTATCAGCGATACAAAGAATAAATGATTCAGAACCAGGAGGGGCTGAGGAGTTAACAAGTAATAAAGCTTATACTGATCATACTAAAAATGAAATACAGATATATGATGAATTAACAAGAATTGCTACAGATACAACAAATTCTAGGGTAAGTGAAGTAGTGACGTCTAGTGCAATAATTACAATTGACACAGCTCAAAATTCAAGTACAAATCAGAAATACTCTGGTTTATCAGCTGGTGATGAAGACAAATCTAAAACAAAAGGAGTATGGGTAAGGGGGCTGTTTGGCAGCATAAAGCAGGGGCAACAAAATGGTCAGAACGGATTTAAGGGGATAACCGATGGGGTGACTATTGGCATAGAGGAATATATAAATGATGCTAACCTTATTGGAATTTCCTATACACGTTTAAATGCAAAATTTAAATATAATGCCGCAATAAAAAATAGGATAAAAACAGTGAGTGATTTAATTTCACTTTATGGTGCACATAACCTCGATAGTAGGTTTGTCTTTCATTGGTTATTTTCTGCTGGTTCTATTAAGGCGGTACAAAAGACTAAGAGGTTAGTAGATGTAGATACATATAAAACAGCCACCGCAAAATTCAACGTAAGGACGTATAATTTAGAAACTGTAATTAACTACAAATTACCGGTAAATGATTGTTATATTGTTCCAAATGTTGGGCTAAGATATGGCAAAAATTACAATGGTGGGTATAATGAGTATGGCACCGGGGTATACAACTTATCAGTGACTTCAAAAGAAAATTCAAGTCTAGTTGCTATAGCAGGTATAAAAGCTGGCAAGACGTTCGCTCTGTCTAGTGGTTTGAATTTAACCCCAGGGGTTCATGCTGAAGTAGATCATTATTTGATCAACAAGTCTGGCAAATCTAAAATAAAGCTTCAATGGTCTGATTATTTTCCAAATAATGATATAACAATTACTACTAAAAAAACTGGATATAATTTAGGAGCAACATTACTAGCTAGCAAAAGGAATAATGAGATTCTCTTTAGCTATAACTCTCACTTAAGAGGTAAATATATTAGCCACCAAGGTTCTATTAAATTTAAATTATTGTTTTAGAGTAAATAAATTAAATAATTCTTAATAAACTTACTATACACTCTCCGTATCCGGTAATTAAATAGTGATGGAGAGTAAATAATTATGTCTAAAGCAGAAGTAGAAGATGACAGTAGTCATAGTAAAAAAAAGCTTACACAAGTGATTCTAGAGTTGTCTAAGCAACTTACAGAGGGTGCAGATAGTGTTAATGCTGAACAATTACAAAAAATAATCGATGGTTTAAATTCGTCTAAAAGTAAAATTGCTGAAGTAATAGCTCATCAGGAAGGTGTGCATACCTATGTAATAAAATCTGCAATAATGCTTGCTGATAAGAAAGTGAAATCTAAAGCAGGAGACGTTGAATTATCTTCAAGCATAGATAATAAAGACCAAAAGGACCAAGTTGAATTAACCGGTAGTGAAGCAGAAACTGGAGATAGTCAATAACACGGGTAAGAGTTTATTTCCAAAATCTTGTTTTAGACAGTATTAGTAACTGTGTACCTACTTATGTTTATGAATAATCTTACTTGATGACTTCAACGACTCCATCTAAATCTAGTAATAAGCTGTATACTTTCAGTTGAGGAAATTTATTTTCTATAGTGGATTTTGCTTTCAGTAGAACCTCACGATGCGCCTTGGTTTCAGATTCATGATTCTTTGCATGGTCATGACCAATAATAAGCTTGTAGGCACCGCAGTCTCTGTGATCAAGTAATATCACTCTTTTTATATGGTGTAGTTTTTTAAGTACCTCAATTATATCTTCAACAGTTTGTTTCCAATGTGGATGATCTTGGGAAACTAATGCCAAGGATGCTCCTGGCATTACTATTTCATCGTAATCATCAAGTAAGCCAAAATTAATTCTCATAAGTTTTTCGGTTTCATCTCTTAGTCTAAAATCGACACATGATATAAGTAGTGTTGATGCTTTATGCATTTTACTTAATTTGGTGCTGCTTATATCAATTTTAATTGGTTTGCTGATAATTTGTTCAAAATTATTCTTTGCATATACAGTAGATATTAATCCGAAGGTGATGGTAACATAGACTAGTAATTTTTTTAAAATACTCATAAAACTAACAACTATAAAATTATAACACAGTAACACAATACAACTAATAGATTAAAAATGCACCAATAGTACAATTATATTTTTGAATAATAAAGCACTGTCATACTAAAATGACACCAGAAAACTAATTTCCAGGAGGTGCACATGAGCGAAGGGGAGTCGTTATTGATCAGTCAGCAAATTGTAAGAGCAGCGTTGTTTTGTGTTGGTACAATTGCAATTTTTGGTGGTAGTTTGCAAATGTATCTAGGACAACCAGATACAACGCCTAGATTAGATAATGTACATAGATTTATGGCTGGAGTATATTTATCCACTGGGTTTATTAGCTTTTGGGCTGCGCTTACAATTCAACAACAAGACATGCTAGTATATCTTATATCTCTAGGAGTACTATGCGCTGGAGTGGGCAGGCTTGTTTCAATAAGTATTGTTGGGTTACCTAAACCAGCTGTAGTATGGATCGGCTACCTTGTACCTGAATTAAGTTTACCTTTTGTAATTGCAATCTCTCATCACATAAGCAAATCATAAAATAAACTAAATTTCATCGTTGTGTTTTTAGTATTTTTTCCTTATGAAATAGGAGTATTAGTTAATTAAGCAAATTACGTATTAAGTGAAAAAAAATATTGAAGATCAAAATGATCCTAGTGTAACATACTCTTTCGCTGTAAGAATGAGTGGTTTAGGTAAATATGCTCCAGCTACTGTCGAGAGACTAACAAGAGAATTGTCATTTTTACGCGCCCTTGATCTTAGTCATAATAGGATCGGTGAATACGGACCGGAAACATCAAAACAACTAGTAAAATTTTTGGGATTGACTAGTGTTGATATGGAATCTAATTATTTAAGAGGACATGCCATAGAAACCTCGAAGAATTTAGCCATTATCCCAAGTTTGCAAAATATTAATATGCGAAATAATGAGATATGTTTAAATGATATCTCTATCATTGTAGATCTCTTTCTTAGTACTTCTTTACATTGTCTAGACATCGGTGGCAATCATTTAGTAACTCAAGCAAATTGCAATGAAATTAACGACAGGGTTACAGCACGAAATAACTCTAATAAGTGTTATATAGATGAATTGCATGTTGCTCTTCAGGGGTTAATAGATATACCAGTTGCTCTGATTGGTGAGGTAGAAAGTTACATAGAAATACACCCAATACAAGTAATTTTAGAATAAACCAAATATTTGTAAAAATGGCGTTAATAGAAGAGGGTACATGTCTTATTGAATTTATAAATAAGCAAGGTCTTGGTTGCGGTAAAAGTCCATTTGGGCCGGTAGAAGTACCATATACCATCCCTGGTGAAATTATAAGTTTTGAAAGACATAAATATCGTAACCAATCTAATTGTTTACTTAAAACTATAGAAAAAAAATCAGCCCATAGAATTACACCAGAATGTAAGTATTTTGGACGATGCGGCGGTTGCTCGCTCCAACACATGGATATAGAAACTTACAATAATTTTAAGTATACCCTTGTAAAAAATGCTTTGCCAGATGAAGTTATAGTAAAACCCATAATTACTATTGATAAAGGACAGCGTCGTCGTATTAATTTAAAGGCTTTTAAAAAAGGTGAGCAGCTCTTTCTAGGATTTTATCGTTTTCATTCTCATCAGATAATTGATATAGATAGCTGCCCAGTAGCTATGAACCCTATATCAAATATACTTATACCGCTTAAAAAAATACTTACGCTGATTTTAAAGAACAGACAAAAAGCTGAAATCTTTCTCACTCATGCGAGTAATGGTATTGATATGTTACTTGAAGTCAATGACAGTATAGAGTCTGGATTTGAGCAAGAGCTTAAAGATTTTGCCATAAAAAATGAAATTATTAGACTACAACTTTATTCTCCCAAAAGATCTATGGTAATATTTGAAAGTGAAAGTCCATATATCATACTAGGAAACAAAAAAGTAGCTATTGATGCCAAATGCTTCATACAAGCAAGCTTTTCATCAGATCAAGTACTAGCAAACCTAGTAGAAGATTATTTACCCCAGCAAAAAGGAGAACTAGTAGATTTATTTTGTGGTCGTGGTACTTTTTCTCTGCCACTTAGTAAGCGTTTTAGCGTGTATGGTTTTGATTCGGATGCAGCTTCTCTTAAAGCTCTTGGGGAAGCTGCAGAAGGGATAGTAGTTTTGCATGAGCGTGATCTGTTTGCTAGTCCTTTAAATATCGATGAACTAAGACCATATCGCTTTGCCGTCATTAATCCGCCAAGAGCTGGTGCATTAGCTCAAGTGAAGGCTTTAGCTAGTAGTAACTGTGAGAGGGTGATATATATTTCATGTAATCATGAAACTTTTGCTCGTGATGCTAAAATTTTAGAAAATGGAAGATATAAGTTGCTTGAAGTTACGCCAGTAGATCAGTTTTATTGGAATTCTCACGTTGAAGTTGTAGGAGTATTTGTTAAAAATTTTAGTAAAGCCTTGACCTCTCCAGATGTTTATCCTTACTAACCTCGTCATGGCACTTTGGATCCCGAATCAGGTGGCGTTGTTGCACGGAGAGGAGAGGGAGTTATTCAAGCAAAGTTTGTCATCCCAACTGCACAGCAAGTAATCTAAGTCATCCCAAACTTGATTTGGGATCTATAGAGAGCATAAGTCTCCTCAACTTGACGCTGGTTCAACATGATCAGTTATGCCTATAACGTTCACTTCAGAACCATCAACAAGATTCTCCCTTGAATTAACTTCATCAAGGCGACCTTCCTTTAATTGCAATAAATCCCTCATTCCTCCTTGTCTAACTAACGTTACAGGAAATTGTTCTTCGTTTTGCTCCAAAAAGCATGAAGGTATAAAATTATGTTTAAACCAATCTTTAATTTTTCCCTTTGCCATAGCTCATTGCCCCCAAGATATGTATACAACCTTTATTGGGTATACAATTAAGATTATCTGCTCATTTCATTAAGAATTGGTAAACAAAAAACTTTGAGGATAGACCTGGATAGTGAGTGTAGCTACACGGTTGGTTCAAAATATATATCTCCATAAGTAAATCTGAAAACACCAGATGGGGGAGCCTTAATTCTTCTCCTAGTGATATGTTGGTAAAGAAATCGTAGAATAAAGAGGTTTAATAAGTAGCACCGAAATACCAAGATTAACGCTCGTAATGTTCTTTAGCAACTAATTTAAGAAATCTACTGAATGAAGCCACCACGACCAGTCACTTTGCTTTTCGAGGGTACAGATGGTCTTAGAGGTGGCTTAGGCTTAAAACTAGAGCTATGTTTAAGTTCCTGTATTTGCCGCATTGCAGCAACTTGTACTTTTACAAAATCAGAGCTGGCTATTAGTGTTGTCATCTCTTTTTTTGAGTAGGTTTTTTCACCTAATGTACTTATTAACAGGCTAAAACTTTTGCGATCCACCTCACTCAAGCTTTTGCTACTGTTGATGGCACTAGCAAAATCACTTTTGCTGATTTGCACCTTATCTTTAAACAGATCATGGTTTGCTATAATAGTTGTGGCTATTTGCTCTGCTAAATGGGGAGGTTGCATTATAGCATCCTTGTTTACTTTTGTTTTTGGTATTGCTGAATCTGGGTTCACTATCGACAGAGGTGCAGTTGGCGCATTTACACTTAACTTACTTTTTATACTCAATGTCCATGATTCTATATAAGAAAAAACACAAGCTCCGAGATCGCCATAAAAATGTGCTTTTTCACTCGAGTTTGCAGGAGAAAATAGTGATTTATTTGTGGTAATTGCGGCAACATTTGAAGCAACAGAAAGACCACAGCAATTTCCAAGTTGCTGGTCATTAGATCTGTCCAACACAGTCTCGCTGCTAAGTGCTACTTTTTCCTTTTTTAAATAACTCAGTATCTCAGTTGCAAAATTCTTTCCAACACTCGACATTCTTTCTTGTTCTGCTAGGGTGTCTGAAATGTTAGCTATTCTAGCTTGTAAAACTTGCGCTTCTTCACTCTCCCTGAGATGCTCTGGTATAGAAGCTAGCTCGTTTTTTAATACTACTTGTTCTGCCACTAGGTTTGGGTCTGGTTTCGTGATTGAGTTAATATACTGCACAGACATTTTTTGTGGATCCATTGTATCTGGGACTAGTGCAACTGTGACATAATGGCCTTTGTCTTCGACGATGAAAAAAGCTGGTTTGCCATTTTTTGCAGCGTTTATAGAATCTGTAATATTAAATGCTGCATCCAAGAGGGATGAATCTCTTTCACTAAAAAGTGCTTGAATATCTATTGATTCTGCTTCGTCTCTAAGAGAAAAGCCATTGATATAACATTTCTTTCTAGCTTCTTCTATATTGGGATCAATCTGCAACAGAGCTGCTATTTCAATTTGCTCTTGCGAGAGTTTGTAATTAAAGTTATAGGAACCATCTTGCTTAGAAGAACCGTTGCTGCCAATTTTGGCACGTTGAAGTAAATAGTTTATTGTTTTTGCCATTCTTTGCTAGCTTATTGCTCCCACGAAATCTATTGCAACTTATCTATTTGCGACAAAGTCTATCATACCACTCATCCCCAATCAACTGGTTATTTAACCTTGCCGCATTAGGCCAAAAAATAAGGATATTGATATTGATTTTAATGTTGAATTAGGTTATTATCCCGCAGCATTAAAGTTTATGTGCAATTTGTGACCGACAGAGTAAAACTCTTTGTAAAATTTTCCCGAAAGCCCGAAGGTGGGCTCCTTTAATTATATTGTTCCTTAGGGAATCTAGTCTTTTGTAATATATTTTTTCATTTTAGAGGTTTTTTATGTCGAATAAAATCGGGTTTTGGTCTGTCTTTGCGCTAGTAACTGGCAGTCAGATAGGTACAGCGGTTTTTATGCTGCCAACTGCTCTTGCAGCATATGGTGAGTATGGAGTAACGGGTTGGTTAATTTCAGGTGTTGGGGCAATATCACTTGCTTTAGTATTTGCATATTTATGTTCGAGTTACCCAAAAACAGGTGGGCCGCATGTTTATGTCAAGGAGGCGTTTGGTCCGAGTTTAGCTTTTTTTACTGGTTGGACTTATTGGGTTATTTCTTGGGTAAGTACTCCAGTTGTAATTATTACAGCAATAAGTTACTTGTCTCCTATAATTGGCGATCAAAGTAATAAATTTTATTTAGGTATGCAAATAACGTTATTGCTATCGATTACTGGATTAAATCTTAGGGGGATTAAGATCGCTGGTAGAGCAGAGATATTTCTAACACTACTTAAGTTTATTCCTTTATTAGTTATGTCTTTTGTTGCTTTGTTTTATTATGATAAGGCAAATTTTATTATTGATTCTAAGGTTTCAACAATACCAATATCAAACATATTAGGGCAGGTGACATTGCTTACTTTGTGGGGATTTATTGGTCTTGAGACAGCAACGACGCCTGCTGGTTCAGTTGAAAATCCTTCAAAAACCATTCCAAGGGCTATTATATTTGGGACTACTTGTGTGGCTCTATTGTATTTAATAAATAGTATAGGTATCCTAGGGATGATTCCAGGACCTGAACTGATGCAATCTAAAGCACCATATGTTGATGCGGCGCAGCGTATGTTCGGTGGTAGTTGGTACTTAACAATTTCAATTATAGCCTCAGTTGTTTGTATAGGAACGCTCAATGCATGGATTCTTACTAGTGGTCAGATAATTTTAGGTTTATCTGAAGATGGATTTGTGCCAAAGTTTTTTTCAAAAACCAATGCGAGTGGTGCCCCAGTTGTTGGTATATTATCCAGCAGTGTTGGAATAATTCCACTACTGATTTTGACTGCAGACGAAGATTTTACAAAACAAATGAAGGATATAATTGATTTTTCAGTTAGTGCTTTTCTTTTTGTGTATTTAATTTGTAGTTTGGCACTATTAAAGCTGAGTTTTATTAACAATAATTCTAATAGATTATTACAAGTTATTGCAGCGTTGATTTCTATTGTCTTTTGCAGCTGGGTTATTTACGAAACGCCAATAAGTACATTGCTTGTGGCCAGTTCTTTTGTAATTAGTGGCTTACCTGTATATTTATTTTGGTACAAGAGAAAATAGGTTGCTGTAGATTAAGAAGAAAATAAAGACATTATTTGCTTATCGGCGTTATGCTTGTACTAGAATGTCTTTAGCAATGACTAGTTTTTTGTTGCCATTTGTTTTGAGGTTGTTTATTAATAGCATTTTAAACTAGGTGGATTCTTTAATATGAGCTTACCTAAAGGACAGAACTTAGTTTCCTTTCTTACTCAATTATTTGATACAAATGATGAGTTTGCATCGGTACATGACGAGAGTTTTTTTGCAAAATTCCATGACAGTCAAAATCCAAAACTCACTATTTTGAAATGTTCTGATTCCAGAGTACAGATGGAATCTTTTGATAAAACTCCACAAAATGGCGTGTTTGCAATTAGAAATATTGGTAATCAGGTTGCTACTTGTGAAGGGTCAATAGATTTTGGGATAGAAGTACTAAATACTCCATTTTTACTTATTATCGGTCATTCGGATTGCGGTGCTGTTACTGCTGTTGTAAACGGGGTTACAATGAATTCAAGCTGTATAAACAAAGAGCTAAGTACAATCAAGATAAAATCAAAAAGTGTAAAAGAAGGGATCATTGAGAATATTAATTTGCAGGTTGAGCATGCGGTACAGAAA
>JAAFHP010000052.1 GCA_013298405.1 Alphaproteobacteria bacterium
GAAACGATGGTGGTAAAATAAGTGAAAATTGAGGTATTTGTACTAATTCCTCCATCATATCTTGATCTTTAACTAAACCATCAGCAAGTACACTTTCAAAAGACAATTCATTGCCATCAATAAAAGGCGCTTTTTCAGCAACTCCTTCAACCGGTTCTTGCTTCTCTTTATTAGAAGATAACGCGCGAGGCATTGGATTAGGTTTTTTATCGGCCTTGATAAAATTAGCAAACCGATTTTCATCAGCAACCTTTTCTACAGGAAATTTTCTTGTATCCTTACTGCTTGAATCATTTACTATAATTTGCGTTTGCTGTAATGTCGCTGTAGCCATTATATTTCCTATGTTTTTCACGTGTTATAGGTAAATAGAAGCATAAAGCGTGCCAAAAATTTATAGCTAGGAAAATTTAATTTTAAATCATTCCACCCCGGTCACTCAAACACGCCATTATAGTCATTCCAAACATTCCTAAAGTCATCCCAAACTTGATTTGGGATCCATACTTAAAGTAGTCACAACCTCGAAGTGCATTGGCCCCCTCAACCTGCGCCAGGGAAGAGTATAAAGAGCGCACGGGAAAGTTGACGGCACAGTTTTTTCTGCCCAGTTTAGCAATCACCCTCTAAACACCCCTAAAGTCATTCCAAACTTGATTTGGGATCTTGTGATTTACTATCAATCTTCTCAAAATAATACTTATTAGCATCCCGCAAATCGAGCATTTTATAAGAATTACCAAATAGCTTACCTTGCTTATCAAGAGAATTTAAAAAATCATATGCCTGCTCAAAACCTTGTTCCGGCATTTTTACAGTAATTCCTTCCTTAAAAATCAAATTCCATCTTCTTTGCCCATATCTGACAGCAGATTTAGCTTTTTCCGAAAGCGCAGGATGTACTATTAAATCGTTGATGAGACCTTGAGCATAAATATTTGCATCTTGCCCTATCACCTGCATTAGGTCCCCAACATTTTGACCGCTATATAGAGAAATTCTATTTCCTTCTGTATCAATCAAATATAATTTTTGTTCAAATTGCCAAATTGCAATCGGCTCTCTCTCAACTACTGCGATATATAATGTTGATGGAAGCCTTCTTTCTACTAATGCACCTTTAACCCAAATATTATTTTCGAGTTTAGTTTTAACAGAATTAATATTGATGTCATAAATTGGAGTCCCTTTGTCAGCATTGACAATATCTATAATATCTTGAAGTGAAGAGTTTTTTTGCCCTTCAATTACTACATTCTCTAGAACAAAACCATAATTTGCTAAAAAATGACTGATTTTCTTATGCAATGTGGCTTTATAATTATCTAATACGTTTGTAAAAAAGAATAATGCAATAAAACTTATTATTATAATTTTAAGAATCAACAAAGCTCTTTTATAGTAAAATGTCATTCTACGTTGTAGAGACAAATTTTTTGTACTATTACCTTTAGCCGTATTATTCTTCATTATTCAAATTGTGCACAATTTAAGATTTGATCTACTAATTGAACGTAAGAAATACCCTTTAATGCAACAATTTCTGGACACATAGACATCGCAGTCATTCCAGGCAGAGTATTTGGCTCAATTACATAAAACGCATCTTCTTTAGGATCATACATAAAATCTACCCTAATTATCCCTCTCTGACAATCTATTATCCTGCATACATCACCAGCAATCTTCATAATTCTCTCATAAGCATTACTCTCAAGAGGTGCAGGCAATAAATGCTCCGAAAAACCCGGAGTATATTTGACTTCGTAATCATTAAATCGCTTTCCTTTTAGCAATTTAACTTCTAGAGCCCCCATTGCCACACCGTTTAAAACCGCAACCTGAATATCCCTACCTGGAATATATTGTTGCGCTATTATTTCATCACCATACTCAAACTTATAGTCAGCAAAATTAAAGTCATCACCTTCAAAAATCACTTCAACTCCAATACTAGAGCCCTGTGATATTGGTTTAATGACATAAGGTCTTGGCATTGGATCTGTTTTTAGTGCATCTGATTTCCTAATAAAAAGTGTTTTAGGAACTTTGATATTATTTGCTTCTAAGACAAAATGCGTCTTTTTCTTGTTCATCGCAAGCGCTGAAGCTAATAGCCCTGGACCAGTGTAAGGTATATGTAAGACATTCAATATACCTTGCAAACAACCATCTTCACCGTAAGTACCATGAAGACCAATAAATACCACATCTGGTCTTAATTTTTCAGCAACAGTTGCAATATCTGCCCCCATATCAACAAATACAACAAAATGACCTAATTCTAAAAGAGAATTGACCATGCCATTTGAAGACATCAAAGAAACTTCTCTCTCTGCGGACATTCCTCCACCTACTACCATAACAAATTTTTGCCCGTTAGGTAGCGCGAGAATAAAATCATCGATTTCAACCGCATTTGCTCCACTATATTCCTTTAGTTCTTGGTTATTTTTTTTCGTACACTCAACTATTTTTGATTTAGCAAAAAAAATAGTGTTAAATTTATTCATTTTCTCCCTATCCTCTTATTTCCCACTTTAACTCTATACCAGTTTTTTCTTTTACACGGTCGATAACTAATTCCCCCAAATTTTCAAGATCGGAAGCACTAGCACTTCCAGTATTGATCATAAAATTGCAATGTTTATCAGACATCATCGCGCCCCCAATTTTTACCCCTCTTAAACCAGCTTTATCTATAAGCTCCCAAGCTTTGCAAGTGACTGGATTTGCAAAGGTACTCCCACCAGTCTTTTCTGTAATGGGTTGAGTACTTGATCTTGCGATACTAATTTCCTGCATTCTTTTCTTGATTCCTTCTTCATCACCAGGATTTGCTAAAAACTCAACTTTTGTAAATATATACCCTTCTGGTATGGAGTGTTTTCTATATTCAAAACCCATATCTTTATTAGCAAACACTATCTTATTACCATTTCTATCAAGAGCATGAACCCTGACCACTATATCCTTAAATTCAGACCCATAAGAGCCTGCATTCATAGATACGCCACCACCAATCGTTCCTGGAATACCAACCAAAAACTCAAAACCTTTTATAGCGTTTACTTGCGCATATTTAGCCAAATTAAAATTCAAACACCCCGCTCCTACTAACAAGTTACCATCAGGAAGAGTTTCTATTTCTGTAAAAGAGTTTACAAGTTTTATTACCACTCCTTCAATGCCTTTGTCTCTTATTATAACATTAGATCCTGCACCGATAATAGTAATAGGTATTTTTTTATCAATTTGCTTTAAAAATTCAGCTAAATCTTCCTCATCTAGTGGCTTAAAAATAATGTCAGCATTTCCTCCAACCTTAAACCATGTTAGATGTGCAAGTTTACTATTTTCTTTATAGGTTCCTTTAACTTTAGGTAAATCCATGAGATAACCAACAATTATAACTTGCTAGGTAATTGATTAGCCCAAGTGCTAATACTCCCTGCCCCCATAAGTACAAATAAATCACCTTTACTTGCATTATCTCTAATGATAGTTGTGATATCATCCTGGGATTTGATATACACCGCCACCTGATTGCCTACTTTGACAGATTCCGCCAATTTTTTACCTGTAATACCTTCTATTGGCTCCTCTCCTGCAGCATAAACATCTGTTATATAAACCCTATCAGCATCAGAGAAACATTTTGTAAAATCATCAAACAAATTCTCAAGCCTTGAATATCTATGTGGTTGGAATATTGCAAAAACCTTCGATTGTCTACTATTGGCAATAGTTCTCGCAGTTGCTAGAGTTGCGGCTACTTCTACTGGATGATGTGCGTAATCATCTATTATTTCCGCTTCATGATATTGACCCACTCTAGTAAAGCGCCTTTTGACCCCTTGGAAATTCTTAAATCCATATTTTATTGCTTTAATACCAAAATCCAGCTCCACTGCCACTGCGATCGCAGCTAGCGAATTCAAGACATTATGCTTTCCTGGTGTTGGTATTTCAATATCTTCAATAATGGTGATACCGCTTGTACTAGGTATCTTCAGTTTGACATTAAACTTTGATGAATGGGTATCTAACCTAATATCATATGCAAGCACATCTGCATCAGCCGAATCTATACCATATGTCACTATTTTTCTTTCCGTGACTTCACCAACTAATTTTCTGACAGTTGGATGGTCAATACAAGCTACTCCGAATCCATAAAATGGAAGATTTCTATAAAAACTCTTAAAAGCAGCATATAGGTTTTCAAAATTTTTATAGTAATCCATATGCTCAGGATCAATATTTGTTACGATACCTATTGTTGAAGGTATCTTGATAAAGGTGGCATCAGATTCATCAGCCTCTACAATCAAATAATCCCCTTGCCCTAAATATGCATTTGTACTTCTGTTATTTATTATGCCGCCGTTAATCACTGTTGGATCAAGGCCAGCTGCTTCAAAAATACAAGCAACCAAAGAAGTTGTCGTAGTTTTCCCATGCGAACCAGAAATCGCTATTGAGCACTTAAGCCTCATTAGCTCAGCCAGCATCTCTGCTCTTCTAATTACTGGGATTTTGTTCTCTTTCGAATACATCACTTCAGGATTATCATCCTTTACAGCAGATGATATAACCACGTAAGATACATTACTTATGTTCTTTTTATCGTGACCTATAAATATTTTTATACCTTTTTCTTGCAAACGCTTAGTATTAGCACTTTCTGCTATATCAGAACCTTGCACTTTATAGCTAAGATTATTCATAATCTCAGCGATACCACTCATTCCAATTCCACCAATACCTACAAAATGTATGGTATCTAACATGCCTTTTTTTCTTTTTAAATCTAGTAATAGCATTAACAGTAATCTTAAATAATTTTGAAATTTAAACTACCATGACATCTTTTATAAATCAAATGAATTAGTGACAGAAATCATGTATGATATGATCGGGTTGGTGCCGTAAATTATAAATTAATACTCATGTTCAACATACTATTATCAATCGAATCTTTATTTATATTATCATTATATTCATTCCTCATCATACTCACGACAAGAGGACTCTTTATACACAAAATAAAGTATAGGATCCTATATTATGGCATCTTGTTCATCATACTATTTATCGCTGCTATTGGTGGGGGCGGGGTACAAAATGATGGTTATAGACAACTGGAGGAATTTGAAAAATTAGAACAAGCTAACAAACTAGCTTATGCAAAAAATAATTTACACGATTATGATCCAATGCTTCAGAGCTATCTTACTGAATTTAAAAATTCTAAACAATTCAGGGAGTATTTACAAAGCCACAACCCAGGGGTTGATAAAGCCGAAGCCATCTCTGTAGGTTTCATATTTGCCATCCTTGCTGAAATATCAACAATTATGGTATGGCTACTATCACTGCGATTTAATAAAAAAAAGTAATTTTATGTTATTTACTAATCACAGCAAATGCGACAGCAAATGGAGCGTCATCAGATAATGAAATATGTATGGAATACCCCCTAGTTAAATGCTGTTTTTGAGGGTTTATCTTTACCTCAGGCGCCCCATTTTCATCATTGATTACCGCGATATCAGAAAACGAAATCTCACCTATTCCTTTGCCAAGAGCCTTAGCTATCGCTTCTTTTGCGGCAAATCTTTTAGAAAGATACGGCAGGATCTTATGCTTGGGTAATTTTTCAAAAACCTCGATCTCATCCTGATGATAATTTTTTTCTATAAACTTACGTCCGAATTTTTTAAATACAGACTCTATTCTAGTTATATTGACAACATCGGTACCAATGCCGATTATATTATTTTTCATTCTATAATAATCAAAACTATAATTTGCCAAATAATATCACGTATAAACAAAAAGTCTAATATTTTGCTCTTTGGACTCTTTGAACGACACGTTTAGTTTTAAGGGTGTTTATTACTTTTTCAAGATGCACAACAGAATCAACTTCAATATCAAAATTAATTTCAAAATAGTCACTATGCCTACTAACAATTTTAAAATTAATAATATTTCCTCCGTCTCGTGCTACCTCCGTTGAAATCACAGCTAGAGCAGAAGGCTCATTCAAAACAGTGATCTCTATTCTACAAACAAAAGGAATATTTGCTATATTACTATCCCAAGTTAAATCAATGATTCTCTCCGGCATTCCGGCAAAATTATTCAGCATTTCACAATCAGAAGTGTGAATTGTGACCCCGCTACCTGTATGAATAATGCCTACAATTCTATCACCTGGTAATGGGTGACAACACTTTGCATAATGCATTGCCATACCAGATACAAGCCCCTTTATTGGCACCGAATTTTCTTGTCTTTGATCATGTGAGCTCTTTTTCCTACCAAATTTCAACAATGATAGTGTTGAGCTTAGTTTACTTTTCTTAGGCTGAACTTGCTTGACCACTTCCTCTCTCGTGATGGTACCCTCTCCTATAGCAAACAAAAGATCATCCCGTTTCTTGCCATAGAATTTGCAGGCAGCATCTACCGCCTTATCTTCATCCAAAATTTCAGCTACTTTAAACGCCTTGCTTATAATACCATATCCAAGTTTTACGTATTGATCATATTTTTGACTTCTAATTACCTTACGAATTTCAGCTCTTGCTTTACCTGTAATAACAAATTTCTCCCATGAAGGAGACGCTGTCTGATTTTTTGAGGTAATAATTTCTACTTGATCTCCATTTTGTACTTCGGTCCTAAGCGGCACAATCCTACTGTTAATCTTGGCACCTATACAAGAATTACCAATATCTGAATGCACCATATATGCAAAATCTACTGTCGTCGCACCTTTAGGTAATGCGATCAAATGCCCTTTGGGGGTAAAACAAAACACCTGATCATAGTACATAGCCAATTTGGTATTGCGTATAAACTCATCAGGCGCTTCTTCCTGATCCAAAATGGCAAGTAACTCCCTGATCCATGTAAATTTTTTGCCATCAGAATGATCTACGTGTTTTTGTTTATATCTCCAATGAGCGGCTACACCAAGCTCAGCTACTTCGTGCATTTCTTTTGTTCTAATTTGAATCTCAATCTTCTGATTAAACGGACCAATAACCACAGTGTGCAAAGATTGATACCCATTATTCTTTGGTGTACTAATAAAATCTTGAAAGTTATTTGGCACCATTTGATAGGTGCTATGAATGATGCCTAAAACTCTGTAACACTCCTCAACCGAGTTCACTACAACCCTAAATGCTACTATATCCGATAATTGATCTAGACTAACATCTTTCTGTTTCATTTTCATCCAGGTTGAATAAGGTGTTTTCCTACGTCCAAAAACATCCACATCAAGAGCAGCAGATGATATTGTTTTCTTTATTTCCTGAATCACTCTTTCTACGATATTTTGATTGTCGCTTTCAATAGTATTAAATCTGTTTAGAATTGATTCTCTAATATCAGAATATAAAACCCTAAAACTAATATCTTGTAACTCTTCTTTAATTTGCTGGATGCCTATCCTCTCAGCTAACGGCGCATATATCTCTAAAGTTTCCTGAGCAATTCTTTCTCTTTTTTCAGGCCTTTTTATGTAGTCAATAGTGCGCATATTATGAAGCCTATCTGCAAGCTTTATTAGCAGCACCCTAATGTCATCACTCATTGCAAGCAGAAGCTTGCGGAAATTTTCTACTTGCCTTACATTATCTGCTTTAAACTCGACTTTGGTAAGTTTGGTAACTCCATCAACTAGTTTAGCAACATCTTTTGAGAAATTTTTTTCAACCTCTTCGATAGTAAGATCTGTATCTTCTATCGTGTCATGTAAAATTGCTGTTACTATTGAATCAGAGTCAAGCTTCATCTGCGCAATAATCTCTGCAACTTCTAGAGGGTGGTAGTAATATGGCTCACCAGATGCCCTAGTTTGTGATCCATGATATCGTACTGCAAAGTCAATAGCCTTTGTTACGGCTTTTTCATCGAGTTTTACACCATATGATTTGTATCGATCTATAATTTCTTGATAATCCACTAGACACCTAAATTAGTACTTAGCAGCTAGTTTATATAACAATGCCGCCAATATATACTATAGATAAATTAACACGTCTTATTGAGTTCAGGCATTGCAGTTTCAAACTCTTCTTTGAGCTGCTCAAATAATTGTTTAAACTCAGCACTTATAGTTTCTCCTTTTGTATGTAAGGTTCTTGACAGCTCTTCTAGAGACTTGGCAACAGAGGAAACCCTCTCCGCCCCGAGTTGTTTTGCTGAAGATTTAATTGTATGGGCAGGAGATATAGCAATTTCAATATTATTATCTTTTATTGCTCTATCAATTTCTTCTATATACATTTGTGTATCTTCTATAAAATACTTAACCATCATTGGAAACCTATCATTCATCAACGATTTGGCCTCTTCAACTACTTTAAGATTAATTACTTGTGATTGCTCAGTTGTCATAGTATTAGCTTTTTATATTATTTCTTTATAATTATCTTTTATTGCACTATTAATTGCAAGTCTAATAAAGACTTAAATATGCGAATAATTTCTACATTACTTCTTATTATTCCTTCCTAGAAACTTCTTTATGATCATCGCGAAATCTCTTTGCCTCACTGGTTTACTCAAATAATCATCCATCCCAGCTTGAATGCATTTTTCTTTATCTCCTTTCATTGCATTCGCGGTTAATGCAATTATTGGAATATGCGTTAACTTGGACTCCTTTTCATATTCTAAAACTTTTTTAGTAGCCTCAAAACCATCCATTATTGGCATTTGACAATCCATAAACACCAAATTAAATGTTCTATCATTTTGTAGTTTTTCTAAAGCCTCTCTACCATGCTTTACTACGACCACTTCACATTTTAATTTTTCAAGCATTTCCTTAGCAAATTCGGCGTTTATTCTGTTATCTTCTGCTAACATTACCTTGATCGAAGTAGTAACTCCATGATCCAAATCATCAGTAATTTTAACCGACTTATCTTCGATATTATCTTTTGAAGTAATATCTAGGGTTAAAGTAAACGAAAAAGTTGATCCTTCTCCAGGTTCACTATCAACACCTATTTCTCCACCAAGCATTGAAACCAACATCTGGCAAATAGCAAGACCTAGACCAGTACCTCCAAATTTTCTTGTAGTAGAGCTATCAGCTTGTACAAACTTATTAAAAATTGTTCTTCTTTGTTCCTTAGTTAAGCCAATTCCACTATCTTTTACTGAGACAAGTAACATAGCTTTGCCTTTCGCTGCCTTTACTAATGGCTGATTTTCAACAGTAATTGTAATTCCACCAGTTTCAGTAAACTTAATTGCATTGCCGACAAGATTATGGAGAATTTGACGAATTCTCATTGAATCACCAATGAAATGTTCTGGGGTTTCTGGTTTGTAGATTAAATTAAGCTT
>JAAFHP010000053.1:0-5085 GCA_013298405.1 Alphaproteobacteria bacterium
AGTTGGTGCTCTATTAGCCTTAATTCCAATGATTATGGACTTTGAGATTTCTTTATGGTTTGATAGTTTTAGTTTTAGGAATCATACTGTGTTAATTGATTTGTATATACTGATAATCGCTGCACTGTTACCAAGTAGATTGCCAACTATTTCTCTTAAGAAAGTTCATATAAAACCTGAATATTTGGCTCTGTCGATGATAATATCATCAATTGTGATTGTAGCTTTGGTAATATATACCTGGTATGCTCTGCCAATAATTGCATTATTATATATATCATCATTTCCAGTAAGTTATTATTTAGCCAAGAAAGGTAAAAAAGACTATGCAAGAAAATAGTAAATTTAGACTAGCAAGGAAAGGTAAATTGTTTATTGCATTAGGAGTTATTATAATTGCAATGCTGTCATACGTAATTTATAGATGGTCCAATACCCAATCAACTGATAATGCATATGTTGAAGCTGATATTTCATATATTAGTTCGGAAGTTAATGGCACTGTAGAAAAAATACTTGTTAAAGAGAATAATTACGTGGAAACTGGGCAAGTCATAGCGATTATAAAAGACAAAGATTATGAAGCTAATTTTAAGAAAGCCGAAGGTGAGCTTGATTCATCGCGTAGAGATATTGAAATTATAGAACAAAATATCAAATTATCTAAGATCGATCAGCAAAAAGCAGAAGAGCAGCACCAATTTACCCAAGAAAACTATAAAATTTTAGAAGATGATTACAAAAGAACTAAATCACTAAGTCAGGATAATTTTGCCACTAAGAAGAACCTAGATGGTACTAAGATATCGTTTGAAAAGGCAAAAACTGAATTAGCTCAGGCGGAGTTTAGTTTACAAACCAGTAAAGAAAATCTAACGATGCTAGAAATAAAGAGATTTGCGGCTTTAGCTAAATATAATATTTCTGTTGCAGAAATGGATTTGGCAAAGAGAGCTCTTGATAACACTATAATTCGCGCTCCTATAGGTGGTATTATTGGCAACAGTTCCTTAAGAGAAGGGGGGTATGTCAGGGCTGGAACAGTTTTGTTTGCTGTAATACCTATAGAAGAGCTCTATGTGAAAGCAAATTTTAAGGAAACTCAGATATCAAAGTTTAAGCCAGGGATGAAGGTGGATATCTCGGTTGATTCGGAAAAAGGAGCTAAAATTGAAGGTCAAATTAGGAATATATCGCCAGCAACTGGTGCAAAATTCAGTTTAATCCCGCCAGCTAATGCAACTGGAAATTTTACTAAGATAGTTCAAAGAGTGCCGGTAATAATAGATTTTACTGTGCCCAGTGCCTATAGAGCTAAGATAGTGCCTGGTATGTCTGTGATCGCTAATGTCAGGACAGATCAATAACAGATAATGGATATTGAGAAATTCAAAAAAAAATATAATTACCAAGATGCAACTCAGGTGATGCGTCAATATCTTGATATTAAATTCTTGCATTTTGATTGTTTGCTTCTTTTTAGAATGGGAGATTTTTATGAGCTCTTTTACGAAGATGCCATAACTGCTAGTAGAGTTTTAGGTATTGCTTTAACTAAGAGAGGAAAGTCAGGTGAACAAGAAATCCCTATGTGCGGTGTGCCACATCATTCTTTGCTAAATTATTTAAACAAGCTCCTAGATGAAGGATTCAAGGTTGCGATTTGTGATCAGCTTGAAACGCCCGAGGAAGCAAAAAAAAGAGGTGGATATAAAGCAGTTGTACAGAGGTCAGTAACACGTATCATAACACCAGGAACGATTACTGAAGATTCGCTTCTTAATGCTGGAATGCCAAATTACTTAGCTAGTATATCATTACTAAAAAATAGTGCCGCTATTGCTTTTGTTGATTTATCTACATCTGAGATTAATTTAGTAGAAGTTTTGCATGAAGAAATAATAGACGAATTAGCAAGAATTAGCTCTAAAGAGCTGTTGATAAGCGAGAAGTATAGGGGCCAAGGGTTGACTCAAAAAATTGCCGAGCAACTTAGTAGCATCATTTCATATCAAGTAGATAGTAACTTTGCGCGTGCTAAATGCGAGCGAATCATTCTTGATTATTACAAAATCTCTGATTTACTTTCAATAGGCCATCTTAATGAAGTCATGATCTCTGCTCTTGGCAGCATACTTAGTTATATTACTCTTACGCAAAAGGAAAATGCTCCGTTGCTTCCAAAACCAAGGATATTAAACCGCAATAAATTCATTAACATAGACGCCTCTACCATGCGTAGCCTAGAGATTACGCATACACTGGGAGGGATAACGAAAGGAAGCCTTTTCTCAGTGATTGATAATACAGTAACTAAATCTGGTTGTAGGCTACTATATCACAATTTAATCTCGCCACTTATAGATGTTTCTGAAATTAATGACAGATTAGATTTAACTTCATTTTTTTATCAAGAATACGCACTATCACTAGGTATTAGAGAGCTATTATCAAGTAGTAGTGATCTTGAACGTTGTATTACAAGAATTAATATGAATAGAAGTGCTCCGAGAGATTTATTAAGTATTAAATATACAATTGCTGTGGCTGAGCATATCATCGCTTTGTTCTATGAACAAAGAGTAGAAAACGTACCGAATCAAATTCAAGAAATTCTTAAATCTTTAAGTGGCCTTGGAGATATTTACGACCTTGTTGATCAATCTATAAATGAAAATGCTGCTAACGATTTATCCAGTGGCGGAGTAATTAAACTATCATATAACCCAAAATTAGAAGAATTAGATGATTTAGTAAAAAACGGCAGGTTCAAGATTGAAAATCTTAGAGATCAATATCGTGTTCAAACAGGTGTAGATACTCTAAAAGTTAGTAGCAATAACCTAATGGGTATGTATATTGAAGTCACACCAAAGCAAGCAAATAAAATTACCGATACACAATTTATTCATAGGCAAAGTACGGTAAGCTCAATAAGATATACTACTGCCGCATTACAAGAACTTGAGCAAAATATCAATAATGCAAGCCAGCTGTCAGTTAAATTAGAAAAGGATATTTATTCAAAGGTTTGTAACCAAATAAGCTCTAAGCAATCGGCATTGCTGTGCTTAGCAAAAAACTTAAGTTTGCTAGATGTATTTACAAATAATGCATATATAGCGAAAAAGTGTAATTATATAAAACCTGTTGTTACTGATGATTTGATTTTTGAGATAGAAGGTGGCAGACACCCTGTTGTTGAAAAGGCTTTAGCGCAGTCAAACGCATCTTTCACGGAAAATAATTGCCGCCTTTCATCAGAAGAAAGAGTGTGGTTAATTACTGGCCCAAATATGTCTGGTAAGAGTACATTCTTAAGACAGAATGCTTTAATATCTATTTTGGCTCAAATGGGTTCATTTGTTCCTGCTAAAAAAGCCAATCTTGGTGTAGTTGATAAAATATTTAGTAGAGTAGGTTCAGGTGATGATTTGGGCAGAGGGCAATCCACTTTCATGGTTGAAATGCTAGAGACTGCATCAATTCTAGCGCAAAGTACATATAAGTCTCTTATTATTCTTGATGAAGTTGGTAGAGGCACTTCTACTTATGACGGGGTATCAATTGCTTGGGCAGTGCTTGAGCATATTCACGATAAAATAAGAGCACGTTGTTTGTTTGCGACGCATTATCATGAACTCACTAAAATGCAAGATTTTCTGCCAGCACTTAAGAACTATACTGTTGATATATTAGATGATGGCAAAAATATAATTTTCCTACATCGCATTAAGAAAGGAGCAGCTGATAAGTCTTATGGGGTTCATGTTGCTGAAATAGCTGGGCTGCCAAAATCTGTGATTAACCGAGCAAAAAGCTTATTAATTAAGCTTGAAAACGATTCATCTAAATCTAGTAAAAATATACTAAAAAATGAATCACTTAATTTTAACCTATTTGAATCTAGCACTAATGAAATTACAAAAAATAATCAGAAAATTGTTGAAATTATCAGCAAAACTGATCCAGATCAACTTAGCCCAAAACAGGCATTAGAAGTGATATATTCTATCAAATCTTTATTATAATTAATTGACTAATTATCGCTAATCTAGTACAACCTCCTAGTAAATTAAATAAAAATGTTTATATGGCTGGCAAAACTGATAAAACCAAACAACCTGTAAAAAAAGCAAAGGATTTGAAAGAGGTACAAGATCATTATCTTGACTACCCATATCCGTACAGAAATCCAGAAGATGATAAAACAAGATTACTAAAAGTTTATGGTGATTATCTGGGTGAAATGAATCACTGGTTATATGAAGGAAAAGAAGATTTTCAAAAAAAGTTTAGAGTATTGATTGCAGGCGGTGGTACCGGTGATTCAACTGTTTATTTGGCCAAACAGCTTTTGGATACTAATGCAGAAGTTGTTTATCTTGATTTTAGTAAAAACAGTATGGCTATTGCTCAGCAAAGAGCCAAATACCAAGGTGTTTATGACAAGATAAAGTGGGTGCATGATAGTATATTAAATATCCCTGGTCTTGGTCTTGGAAAATTTGATTATATTACCTGTACTGGAGTACTTCACCACCTTGAGTCACCTGATGCTGGATTAAAGATATTAGCTGATTCTTTAAATGATAGAGGTGGTATGGGTATCATGGTTTATGCTCAATACGGCAGAACTGGTGTATACCAAATTCAAGATATGCTAAGAATGATTAATAAAGGTATTACATCCCGCCAAGAAGAAGTCAAAAATGGCTGGGAAGTAGTAAATTCTCTTCCTAACACCAACTGGTATAAAAGAGGTGGTGAGTTATTAGGAGATCATATCCATCATGGTGATATAGGAATGTATGATATGTTCCTTCATAAACAAGATAGAGCATATACAGTTCCACAAATATATGAATTTGTAGAAAAGGCAGGATTAAATTTTATCGATTATAATTCACCTCATAGCAGGATAATGCTTAAACCAGATACTTATTTCAAAAATCCTGAATTTGTGGAGAGAATTAAAGCACTCGAACCAAGAATGCAGCAAGCTGTTTGTGAAATTATGTGTGGATCAATCATTAAGCATAGTTTCTATGTGTCTAAAAAGAAAAATACAGTAGCTAAATATAC
>JAAFHP010000053.1:5095-9293 GCA_013298405.1 Alphaproteobacteria bacterium
TCCATTTATTTATACAATAAAGAATCTTCCTGCACAAATTGCAGATTATATAGCAGCTAATCAGAATCTAATAGGTACAAGAATTTCATTCTCGTGGAAATCTGACTTCCTTGGGGATGTATCAATTAATATTTCTGTTTCAAATTATACTGAATATTTATTTAGAAATATGATAGATGAGACTAAATCTTTAGGTGAAATTCACAAAGCGCTGGAAAAAGACATGGGTAAAAAAATAAGTGATACAGAGTTCCTTGGAGAACTTAAAAGAATTTTCCCTGTGCTTGAAGAAGTAGGTGCTATGATTCTTCGTCATAAAAGTGTAAAGATAAATCCTCTATTTTAGATAAAGGTGGGGAGGGGTTCTTCTCCCTTAAATTTCACCTTTTTTAAGTAATTGTGTAATGCATGAATTAGGATCAAACCCAGAAGCTAGATCAGTACTTGGTAATTACTGGAAGCGTAAAGAATATGATGAAAGTCTTGTATCTCAAATAAAACTGTCATTTAACGTTGATGATTTGACGGCTCAAATGGTTTCTAGTCGAGTCGATTCTGCTGATCAAGTTGGAAAATTCCTTGATCCTAAAATTAAAGATCACCTTCCTGATCCGTTTCATTTGCTTGATATGGACAAAGCAGTAAGCCGAGTTGTAGGGGCGATAAACAATAAGGAAAAAATATGTATATTTGCTGACTATGATGTAGATGGCGCAACTTCGGCTGCACTACTTAAGAAATATTTTGATGAAATACAAGTAAAAGCCGGTATATATGTGCCTGATAGAATTGCTGAAGGCTATGGTCCAACTGCTGGGAGCATGCACGCAATCAAATCATCGGGTTATAGTTTGGTAATCACAGTTGATTGTGGATCGCTAGCGTTTGAGGCGCTCGAATATGCTTCTGAAATTGGACTTGATATGGTGGTATTAGATCATCATATTGGTGCAGAAATCTTGCCTAAAGCTATTGCAATTGTTAATCCTAATAGATTAGATGAAACTAGTGAATATAAAAATTTAGCAGCAGTTGGAGTGTCATTTCTATTTGTTGTTGCCCTAAATAAGACGCTAAAAGAAGCTGGTTTTTTTACTCATGATTCTAAGTCACCTAATATTATTAAGTATCTAGATTTAGTTGCGCTAGGAACTGTGTGTGATGTAATGACTCTGACTGGCCTAAATAGAACCTTTGTTGCACAAGGTTTAAAAATTGCAAAAAAAAGGGCCAATGTAGGATATAAAGTTTTAGCTGAGGTAGCTGCAATTGATGAAGCAATAAATTGCTACCACTTAGGATTCGTACTTGGGCCAAGGATAAATGCTGGTGGAAGAGTAGGTAAATCCTCTTTGGGAGCGAATTTATTATCAACTACAGATGAAGAAGAAGCTTACAATATTGCCAAAGAGCTAGAAAAATATAACCAAGAACGAAAGGCTATTGAATTTATAGTGATGCAAGAAGTAATAGAAATTGCTAAGTCACAAGAAAATAATAGTAGTATTTTTGTTGTTGGTAGTGGATGGCACCAAGGGGTGATAGGTATTGTAGCCGGTCGCCTGAAGGAAAAGTACAATAAGCCTGTGGCGGTAATAACAGTTATAGATGGAATAGCGAAAGCTTCTTGCAGATCAATTAAGGGCGTAGACTATGGTGGAGCCATACTAGAAGCAAAATTAAAAGGATATGTTAGTGCTGGTGGTGGTCATGAAATGGCAGCTGGATTTACAACGGCAGAAGATAAACTAGAAGAGCTAAAGCAATTTTTAAGTACTAGATTTGCAAGTAGTATGAAGGATAGTAGTGCTCATATTACCAAGTATTATGAGTGCGACTTAACTACTTCATCAGTGAATTTTGATTTATTAGATAAAATAAAAATCCTTGAACCATTTGGTAATGGTAATGTGCCGCCAATATTTAGATTTTCAGGAGTATTCGTATTAAAAGCTGATTTGGTAGCAAATAATCATATACGTTTTATTCTTGCTCCTACTCAAGAAGCATATGGTCATAAAGCACTTAAGGGTATAGTGTTTAATGCGGTTGGCACCCCAATTGCCGATGCGTTATTATCAGCTAAAGCAAAAAAGCTAGATGTTTTAGGGCAATTAAAGATAAATAAATGGCAAGATAGTGAATCGATTCAGCTACAGCTAGTAGATGTATTTTATTGTTAGCAGAATTCAGTGTACGCCTCTAGTATTCATAGATTCCACGAAAAAAAGCTAGTAGATCAGGTTCAACTCAAAATATACCAAAGGTATTAGTAGACTTAATGGGTGGTGGTTACTCAGAGAAATTTATAGAATTCATTCTAGATGATTCAGATTATTTGCATTTATTATCTAGATACACTACTAATTTATTTTTTTGTATGGGCTGTTACTATCATTCGAAGAATTCAAAATTGTATCTACATCATCTGACTTTTTGCTTAAGGGGCTGTCTGGGTCAATATTCATGATTAAGTGGTCTGCATATAAAAATAGAACTGGTATCGATAGTGAAAATAATAATAGTACAATAGTCATTTAACGGAGCTCCCTTCTTTTTTTTGCAATCATAGATTGAAATGATTAATTTATAGTTAATTGATACAAAAGTGGTGGCATTGCAATTTTGATGCTTCGTGTGTAGAATGTGCATCAAGTTAATTTTTGAATTATTTGTAAACGTATATGGTAACAAGGACAATAGTTAGTAATAAATTAGTTTTTCGTGGATCGTTAGGGGATGATTTAGTAGCGCGAGTAGATTCACCTGAGCATCCCGATGCTTACGTGCTATTTGCGCATTATTTTACAGGTAATAAAGATATCAGCCCATTGAGCAGAATATCTAGGGCGCTTAATGAGGTGAATATTGCGCTGTTTAGGTTTGATTACACTGGTCTTGGAGCAAGTGGCGGTGATTTTGCCAATACTAATTTCACCTCTAACGTTAATGATCTTATAGCTGCTGCGAATTTTATGAGAGAAACATTTGCTGCCCCGCAAATACTTGTTGGCCATAGTTTGGGTGGCACTGCGGCAATTGCCGCAGCTTCAAAGATACCAGAGGTTAGGGCCGTCGCTACTATAGGTTCACCATTTGACACAGCTCATGTTCAACATAATTTTGTAGATCATATAGATGAAATCAACGAAAAAGGAGAAGCAGAAGTAATTCTTGGAGGCAAGAAATTTAATATAAAGAAACAATTTTTAGATGATATATCAAATCAAGATATGCCTTCTAAGATTAGAAACTTAAAAAGAGCATTATTGGTTATGCATTCTCCTATTGACGAAACTGTTGCTATTGAAAATGCTCAAAAAATATATGAACTGGCTAAACACCCAAAAAGTTTTATTTCTCTTGATAAAGCTGACCACCTATTGATGAAAAGTCCAGAGGATAGTAAGTATGTTGCCGCTGTCCTTGCAGCTTGGGCTAGTAGGTACTTACATAAATAACTGTTTAAGAGAGCCGTATAAACCTTAGTTCAGCATAACAAAGAGGGGGGCGCGGCGGGGCTCCCGCCATTTATAGTCATCCCCCGGGCTCGAACCGGGATCCAAAGAGCATCGAGTTTGTGAACTACTTTAAGAGTAGATCCCAAATCAAGTTTGGGATGACTGTGGGCGAGGTTCAGGATGACTAAGGAGGTCGTCACCAAGTCCTCATATAATATCCCCAAACACTCCAAAGTTATTCTTCTAGTCACCACGGACTTGGTCTGGGGCCCAAAGTATCACAAGGTTATAGCGATTTTAAGATGGATGCTGCATCAAGCCCAGGATGACGACTGTGGGTTTCAGGATTGAATTCTTTCCTTAATAAACATAGTTGATGACTAAGGAGGGGGGTGTGGTCCAGCATGACTAAAGAAGAGGCAGCATGGCAACCTAATGATCTAGGGTAAATTTATTTTGATATTCTAATTTTTTTGCGTGGGGGGATAAATAAAGTATCGCTATTTTTGGCAAACTGGCTATCAAATTCCATGATGCCAACGTAGTAATCACCATTTTTAACTAAATTGATCAAAGACCAGCCGCTTTTAAGTTCATCAGAAATTTTCATAAGATCGTGTTCACTATCTCTGAAAGAAACAAGTTTTTGTTGATTTTGTTGTCTGGGCATTGTTTAAATCAATTGATTAAAATTTCGCCACCATTCTACACATTATGTATAAAAAAAGCAATAAAAA
>JAAFHP010000054.1 GCA_013298405.1 Alphaproteobacteria bacterium
CAATGTCGATGGCAGTAGGCCCGTCACGCTTTAGATCAAGCAAGTGCGCTTAATGCTTTGGTAAAATAGTCTGATTCAAATTAGTCGTATCAATACAATAATAACACGCCAAAGTCAAATCATTCATTGAATAGTTAATTATTTTTATGTACCTATACTTAATATAAGTAACTATAGCGAAGTGTTATGTCAAAAGGGAAAGAAAAGAAAACTAGTTTCTTAAGCAAGATGTTTGGTAAGAAGGAGAATCGGAAAAAAGAAGAGCTGATACAAAAACCAATAGTTGATGTAAAACCACAAGTTCCAAAAAATGTCTATCTGAAAATCACGAAGGAGATAGTAGAAGAGTTAAATAAGATGGCAGCAGCTCTAGACGTCATGTCTGCAGAAGATAACCTCTCTGGCCAATTTACTTTGCCTGATAAAGGTAGCTTGAGGGGAGCTGCAATTTTGTTGAAAAATGGGGTGCTTTATCGAAGCTTAGAAAATAAAACAATGTTAGATGTATCATCCTGTACAGATCTAACGCCAAATGCCTTTCTATTGCTAGCGCAAGTTGTAAATACTAACCCTATAACTGTATTAAACCTGGCCCGTAATAATTTAGGTCTTGGCATGAAGGTAGTAGAGTCAGTAGTCAAGATGCTTGAAACGTCTAATCTACATACCTTAAATCTTAGCGGTAACAATGTAGGTGGTTATGGAATAAACTCAAACTATGGAGGAAGTATTGCCCCATCTTTTGCCAACTTTAAATTCCTGCATACATTAAATCTTAGTAGTAATAATTTATGTGAAAACGCCATACCTATTGTTTCTGCTCTAGTTGAATCAGGCGTTCGCATATTAAATATAGCAAATAACGGTTTGAATAAAAAAATTGTACTAATTATCGAAATTATTGCTGGTTCAGGGATACATACATTAGATATTAGTGATAATATGGTAGAAGCTGATGATGATGCAATAAAGATTGCTACATTTGTTGCAAAGTCCAATATAAAAGAATTGATTTTTAGGTCTAATGGTTTAGGTAAGTTAGATGATGCTCAATTTACTGACTTTGCCAAAACGCTCATCATAGGTTCAAAGATAATAATACTAGATCTGAGTCGTAATAGCTTGCACTCAAAATCATCAATAATTGCTCAATACGTTATAGAGTCTTCTCTAGAAGGACTTGGTTTTAGTAAGAATTTTAACTTACAATCTCAAAAAGAAATTTATCCGTTCGTTGGTACAGTTGTTAAATCTAAGCTATTGCGTAAGTTGGATTTTAGTAATAATTGCATAGATGATGTAGATGTTTTGAGTGAACTTATAAGAAGCTCTAATTTAACAGAAGTTAATTTTAGTAGTAATTTCACCTCCGCACCTCAGAAAAAGAAGGTTGATGAATTGTTTGATATTATTGGTAGGTCAGAATTAGAAAAATTGAATCTTAGCAATAATAATTTAGGAGAGTTCTTCTTGGAAGTAGCTATAGCTGTTAGAAAATCCAAAATGAAAGAATTTTATTTTAGCAGTAATAGAATAGTCATTGCTCAGGATGGATGCTGTAATGCCTTTAAGGAGTTTGCAAAGTCAAAGCTACGTACATTAGTTCTTAGCGATAATATATTAGCAGGTAATAGCCTTAGTATGGTTATTATGCAAGTGTTTAGTGAATCGACGATAGATACATTGGATCTTAGTAATACCAGCTTTGGAGTGGAAATAAAAAAATCTATTATCAACCTTTTTATGAGAAATCATTCCACTGGAAAGAAAGGAGGTATAAAATTCTGTAGTGTTGATGACAATCCTTGTAACTTTGAGATTGCAGATGATTACCTTAACGAAAACTCTCTTACTAAATATAAGTACTTTTCGATTTCGATGCGTGAGATGATAACTGAAGCAATCACTGAAGTAATCGGGGGAAAACCGGAAATAGTTGAGATTATAGGTAGTTACTATGATATTTGCGATACAATTTTTATGGGTACGTCTTAACTGTTATTTTCCATGTATAATCAGTTTTTTAGAATACCTCGATAGTAAGTTTTTGGACATTATTTTGTACGTTATATCAATGATTATAAAGATAAAAATCAAATCGACTCAAGAGTTCTGATCTTTGCTTTGTAATGAATCTCATTTTGTGACATTACTACAGTTGCTGGTCTAAAGCGCTCAACAACTGAGCGTACATACGGTCTTGTGTAAGCACTAGTAAGAAGCACAGGTACATACCCTTTCAGGGCTTGGTCATCATAAACTTTTCTGACTTTCGCAACAAACTCTTGCAATCTTGATGGTGGCATAGAGAGCTGCTTTTCACCACTACCATCATCAACTAAGCTTTCTATAAAACTCCTTTCCCATTCAGGTGATAAAGCAATGATTGGAATAAAGCCTTCTTTATTGGTATTATGGTGACAAATCTGACGCGCAAGATGACTTCGTACATTTTCCGTCATTGCTGTTAGATTCTTATTCGCCTTGGCTGAATCTGCAACGGATTCTAAAATAGTTGGCAAGTCGCGGATAGAGATCATTTCAGAAAGTAAATTCTGCAAAACCTTCTGAAGTGTCGCAACCGTAACAATATCTGGTACCACATCTTTAACAAGCTGTTTATGCTCTTCTGCCATGTTATCAAGCAGCTTTTGTGTTTCACTATAAGAGAGTAAGTCAGTAATATTTTCTTTTACTTGCTCGGTGAGGTGAGTAGTAATTACAGTTGATGGATCAACTACAGTGCAATTGTGAAATAACGCTTCATCTTTATATTTTTCATCAACCCATTTAGCAGGCAAACCAAAAGCTGGTTCCTTGACATTTTCACCTGGAATGTCAATCTCACTACCATCTGCATCCATTATCATTAGCTTACCAGGGCGTACAACTCCTTTAGCTGCCTCAAGTTCCTTAATCTTTATTACGTAAGTATCACTATCTAGTTGAATATTATCTTGAATCCGAACTGCCGGAATTACAAAGCCATATTCTTGTACTATTTGTTTGCGAAGACCTTTTATTTGCTCTGTTAAATTATGACCATTACCTTCTCGAACTAAAGCCATTAACCCATAACCAATCTCAAGCCTAATTAAATCTAAGTGCATTGCCTCTGCTATTTTTTCAGCATGTTCTTTAGCTTCGCTCTGGGTGTGTCCACTTTCTCCAGGTACACCATCTATAACACCGCTTTGGTCATAACCACCAATCCCTGCTAGGGCAGGGGTAACGCTAGTTATGTGTAGAGCGTAACCGGCACCACCCACAACGGTTGCAATCATAAAAAACGGTATAAACGGTAGCCCTGGTAAGAATGCCATTAGACCTGTCACTACTGAGGTCATCATTAGTGCTTGTGGATACTGCCCTATTTGACCAAATAACAGTTTATCTGTTGCACCAGTTGCTCCTGCTTTGGTCACAAGTAAACCTGCTGCTAAAGAAACAATTAGAGAAGGAATTTGGGTAACTAATCCATCACCAATGGTAAGGATAGTATATGTTTGTACCGCAACATCAAATGTTAAATCCTTTTGCAAAATTCCAACTACCATTCCACCAATCAGGTTAATAAAGGTAATAATTAAGCCTGCAATAGCGTCTCCTCGAACAAATTTATTTGCACCATCCATTGAACCAAAGAAGGTGCTTTCATCTTCTAAATTCTTCCTTCTTGACTTTGCTACTTTTTCATCAATAAGCCCTGCAGCTAAATCAGCATCAACGGCCATTTGCTTTCCAGGCATTGCATCAAGGCTAAATCTTGCTGCAACCTCAGCAATACGTCCAGAACCCTTGGTTATTACAATGAAATTAATTAAAGTCAGAATCAGAAATACTATAAGACCAATCACGACGTTTCCTTGCATAACAAACCCACCAAAGGCCTTAATTACATGACCGGCTGCATCTGAACCACTATGACCGTGGGACAAAATTAACCTAGTTGATGCAATGTTAAGCGATAACCTGAGCATAGTGGTCACTAGCAGGATCGTTGGAAACATACTCAGTTCAAGTGGCCTGTGAATAAACAAAGTGGTCATCAAAATAATAAACGATGTTCCAATTGACAAAGCGAGCAAAAAGTCAAGCAATGAGGTTGGAATTGGAAAAAGCAATACCATCAATATCCCAATAATTGCAAATGCAAGAACTAAATGGGAGTAGTTTGTTAACTTCTTAAATATGTCTAACATCGATTTTTAGCTGAATTAACAAGGATCTTTAACAACACTATTTATATGTAAATAGGATTTTAAAATCAGCATATTTTAAAGAAAAATTTACACATTTGCAACCGATCTTTTCGTATTTGCTTGCTTTGCCTCTTTATCAGCTATCAAGAGAGATATGACTTCAGTAGTTAGCTCTCTTACCTCTTTGGCTGCTATGGAAGAAGGATCTGACTCCGTGACAGTGATCCCATTTAAGAAACAACTACTAAACGCTACTCTGTTACCAAGGCTGCTAGATAAAATATCACCAGGTACTTGAGCAATTATTTGTTTAGTGATCTTTGATTGGGGATTGAAGCGGTTAAGCAAAATCTTAGCGTAGATATTCTCACTTTTAGCGAATTCAATGGTCATACCAGTTGCCCATAAATCAGTTGGGCTAGGCTGCATTGGGATAATGATCAGATCAGAAGCTCTGATAGCAGTTTTTGATTCGGTATCAGTGTGAGGTGGGGCGTCAACTACTACAAAATCAAAATCATGTTTTAATTTACTTATAGCGCTTTCAACACGCCAACCAGCGCTCGCTGTAAAATTAAGGCCAGTGTAACCTATGCCAAATTTTTTCTCTCTTATACTGTGCCAATTAGTAAGACTGCCTTGAGGGTCTATATCTATGATTGCCACTCTCTTACCTGTTTGCGCTAAAGATACAGCCAAATGAGCTGCTATTGTTGTTTTACCAGCTCCACCTTTTTGCTGTGCAACTGTGATTACTTTAACCATAAGCCGCCTTCCATTAAATGATTACTATAGCAAATGTAATGTTAATCTTCTTCTAAAAAACCATTATAGTCAACTTAATACAACTTTATGAATAAAATCATAAACATTACTGAATGGTTACTTGGCAACAAATATTTTGCGAAATGTAATGAATGTTGTTAGACTCTGTCGATCAAATGCAAAACTATGTTGAAAATATGACAAGAAAATTAGTTGGAATTTATCCTGGAACTTTTGACCCAATAACTAATGGTCATGCCGATATTATCTCAAGAGCAAGCAGAATTTGTGATGAGTTAATACTTGCGGTTTCGACTTCATTGACAAAAGGGCCGCTATTTGCAATAGAAGAAAGATGCGGTCTTGCTAAGCTGTCTCTTGAAAAATATGGCATTGCTACAAATGTTAAGGTAATGAGTTTTGATGGATTGCTAGTGAATTTTGCAAGTAAAATAGGGGCGAATTTGATTATAAGAGGCCTGCGGGCAGTATCAGATTTTGAATATGAGTTTCAGATGGCTTGTATGAACTCAAGGCTAGATGAAAAAGTAGAAACAATGTTCTTGCCAGCATCCGAGAAGAATCAGTTTATTTCATCGAAATTGGTTAAGGAGATCGCTAGTCTTGGTGGTGATATTTCAGCTTTTGTGATTCCAGAGATAAAAGAAAAATTACTCCAGTATTACAAAAAGAAATGAAAAGCTCTAGGTGTCAATTAGAAATCAATCTTTCTATTATATCAGAAAATTATAGAGCGCTCAGAGCCATATATTCAGGTAAAAATGTTGGTGCTGCGGTAAAAGCTAATGCATATGGTCTTGGAATGAAGGAAATTTCTCTTCAAGTGCAGCAAGATGGATGCAGCGACTTTTTTGTAGCGAACATTGAAGAAGGGATGCAGCTTAGAGAAATTCTTGGTCAATATAGTAATATTTATGTCTTACACGGTGTGTTTTCTAATGAAGAAGAAATATTTCATCAACAAAATCTCATCCCCGTTTTAAATCACCTTGGGCAAATTGAGATTTGGAGTAATTTTATTAGTAAGTTATCTAAAAAACTCCCCGCAGTGCTGCATATTAATGTCGGTATGAATAGGCTTGGTATTACCGAGCAAGAACTAATGCAAATTGATCAGGAAACAATAAGCTCAATTGGTTTGAAGTTTGTGATGGGGCATTTATCTAGCTCTGAAGACAAAACTAACCCTGTGAATCTTAAGCAGCTACAAGAGTTCTGCCGCCTTACATCAAGATTTCATAATTTACCTAAGAGCTTGTGTAATTCAGGCGGGATCTTTCTTGGTAAAGAATATCATTTTGATATAGCAAGGCCAGGAGCTGCAATCTATGGCATCAATCCAACAAATGAAATTCAAATTAGGAACCCAGTTCGTATTTATGCTCCTATTATTCAACTAAGTGCGCTTGAAGAGGGCCATTCTGCTGGATATGGTGGTTCCTATACTAACAGGCAGCAAAAGAAAATACGTACCGCAATTATTCCAATAGGTTATGCTGATGGAGTTTTTAGGAATCTTGGCAATAATATGAGTTTTTATATTCATTCCACTCCTGTTCCAATTTTAGGCAGGGTATCTATGGATCTGACTATTATCGACGTATCAGCAATTCCAGAAGAAAGTTTACATATAGGTCAAAAGGTAGAAATTGCTGGAGATAATTGTACCCCTGATGCAATAGCTCGCACTTCAGCTACTGTCACTAATGAATTTTTAACTGGGCTTGGTAATCGTTTTGATAGAATATATAGCAAATAAATATTTTTAAGTTAATTAAATGCTTTTGGTACAACAAGTAGGTCATAAGACCTTATCATTCATGCAATCAATAGGTATCGTATCGATATTTATTGGAAAAACTATAGCAGGGCTCTTCAGAAGGCCTTTTTACTTTGCTATTGTTCTTCGGCAGCTGCTAACGATCGGTTACTATTCTCTGCCAGTGGTGGCAATGACAGCGTTTTTTTCAGGTGCAGTTCTTGCCTTGCAGAGTTATAATGGATTCTCACGATTTTCAGCTGAAAGTTCTATTGCGACCGTTGTAGTCCTTTCTATTACCAGAGAACTTGGGCCTGTTATGGCTGGACTAATGGTTGCAGGTAGAGTAGGCGCATCTATAGCCGCCGAAATTGGTACTATGAGGGTAACAGAACAAATAGATGCCTTATATACATTGTCAACAGACTCAATTAAATATCTTGTGACACCGAGAGTGTTAGCTGCAGTCATCACGCTTCCATGCTTGGTTTTAATAGGAGACATAATCGGAGTCATGGGGGGGTATTTAATTAGCACGAATAAGCTTGGTTTTAATAGTACAACTTATATAATTAACACGATCGAGTATCTTGAAACTATGGACGTAGTATCTGGGCTTGTAAAAGCTGCAGTATTTGGTTTTATCATATCAGTAATGAGTTGTTATCATGGTTATTACTCAGACAAAGGCGCAAGAGGAGTTGGAGCAGCAACAACATCTGCTGTGGTGAGCTCCTCAATTTTAATATTAATCAGTAATTATTTTATCACGGAAATATTCTTTCACTAATGTCTAATAGTTATAAATTTCAAATAAAATCACTGTATAAATCTTTTGGCAATCATGCCGTGCTAAAAGGTATTGAGCTTGATGTTATTAAAGATAGCTCGCTCATTATCCTTGGTGGATCAGGTTCTGGGAAATCAGTATTGATAAAATCGATGATTGGCCTTATTCACCCAGATTCAGGTAGCATACTTTATGAAGGTGTTGAATCTATTGGAATGACTAGCAAAGACCGGTTAAAAATGCTAGAGAGTTGTGGTTACTTATTTCAAGCCGGAGCATTGTTTGATTCACTCACTGTTTCACAAAATATCACTTTTTTTGCTGAAAAATTGCATAATCTGAACAAAAAGCAATGCAAAGAACTTGCAAAAGTGAAGCTAGAATCTGTGGGATTATCTCATAGAATAATTGACCTGTATCCGTCAGAGCTTTCTGGTGGAATGCAAAAAAGAGTTTCGCTTGCTAGGGCAATTTGTACGGACCCGAAGGTGATCTTCTTTGATGAGCCAACAACGGGTCTTGATCCAATTATGTCAAATGTTATTAACGACCTCATTATTAAAGTCAGAGATGAGCTTGGGGCGACAACTATCACCATTACTCATGACATGCAGAGTGCTAGAAAAATAGGTAAAGAGGTAGCATTTTTATATGACGGTAAGATAGTGTGGTCTGGCAAGATGGCAGAAATTGATAAAACAGATAACCCGCAGCTAAAACAGTTTATCAACGGATCAGCTAATTAAAGCAGGTTTAGTAATTCACTATAGTTAAGAATGCCATATAGATAAGGAGAATATACTTGATGAATATGATTTTTGTCTTTATATTCTTTGCTACAAAGACAAATTGATATTTAATAATAAGATATATAAAAAATTAGAAGGTTATCATGTCAAAAAGGATACTCAGTTTCATGCTAATACCTGTAGTTATGATTGGTGTGTGGGTGTACACTGCATTTAAATTTCAAGCCGTAGTGATGAATAATATTATTCCTAAGCTAAGCAATAATGAATTTGGTATAACTACTAATACTGATGCAATAGAAATTAACAAATTTTTCTTTAGGGTTCATTTAAAAGATACAGTCCTGTTTGCTGGTAATGATCTTGTAAAAACTACTATAGGCAATATGCACATATCGTATAATCCATTTCACTCAGAATATGCATTAGTTCTTGATAAAAATGCTAACATAGTAATGGGTACAGGTAAATATGCTCATAACATCACAGCAAAAAGGTTTGTAATTATATCTAATAAAGAGCTAGTACAAGGTAATCCTTATAGCCTGCAGATATCCGTAGAAGCTAAGGATTTGAAAGCAACATCCACTTTAAATGGTGAGCAATTATTGGCAAAAGCTGACAATGTTGATATTGATTTGACTACGGAACAAGATGAAGATGATATGCTTACAGTAAGCTTAAGTATTGCTGAAGGTGGTGTGCGTATTGATGGTCAAATGATGGAATATACAGAGGCTGTTGTTGATCATTTCATGTCGCAAAGTTCGGTGCTGAAAAAGACAGATTTCGAGAAGAAATTGGTGAAACTTGTGCACAAACATAATGCGCAAATAATGGATGTATTAGGTGATATTAATGCTAGCTATGAATACAATCTAGCTCTTAAGAAGGATACTTGGCAGGATATATTTTTAGCAATCACTAAACAAAAATCCTTTGAGGAAGTATTTGGTAAATTTGATTTTATCAAAGATGCGT
>JAAFHP010000055.1 GCA_013298405.1 Alphaproteobacteria bacterium
ACCATTCTACACATTATGTATAAAAAAAGCAATAAAAATAGCTTTCTTAATTTTGTTAGCAGAAAAATTATAACTTAATCTAACTTGAAAATAACTGGAATGCCAACTACATTCTTGACAATTGGGGGGGCAAATATTATGGTCAATATCTAATATGTTGAAATTAAGTAACTATGTTCAAGAAAGATCAGTATAAACTTTCTAGCAAGCAGTATATGGAATCATATGAGAAAATGCTGCTTATCAGAAGGTTTGAAGAAAAATGTGGACAGCTTTATGGAATGGGGCAAATAGGTGGTTTTTGTCACTTATATATCGGCCAGGAAGCAATTATCGCTGGTGTTGATTTAGCAAAAGATAAAGAAGATTCAACAATAACGAGCTATAGGGATCATGGTCATATAATAGTGTCTGGTATTGATCCTAAATATGTGATGGCTGAACTTACCGGAAGAGCCTCAGGTTGCTCTAAGGGCAAGGGAGGGTCAATGCATATGTTTAATAGCCAAGGTAAGTTCTATGGTGGGCACGGTATAGTAGGGGCACAAGTACCAATTGGTACAGGATTAGCTTTTGCAGAAAAATATCATGGAACAAATAAGATTTGTTTTACTTTCTTAGGTGATGGGGCAGTGAATCAGGGCCAGGTGTACGAGGCGTTTAACATGGCTGCTCTATGGAAATTACCAGTAATATACATTATTGAGAATAATGAATATTCGATGGGTACTTCGGTTGCAAGATCAACAGCAATGACGGATTTATATAAGAAAGGTGAGTCATTTGGTATTCCTGGTTTTCAAATGGATGGCATGGATATAGATTCTGTATATAATGCCGTAACACAAGCAGCGCAGTATGTGCGATCTGGCATGGGTCCTGTTGTCCTTGAGGCTAAGACTTATAGGTACAGAGGGCACTCAATGTCTGATCCAGCAAAATATAGGACCAAAGAGGAAGTGGAAGAGAAAAAAACTCATGATCCTGTTGAAGCTGTTAGAGATTTTATTGTCAAAAATTCGTATGCTAGTGAGCCTCAGTTAAAAGAAATCGAGAATAAAATCAAAAATATAATAAATGAAGTGGTTGAATTTGCTACTTCAGAGCCGTTTCCAGACGAGAGCGAGCTGTTTACAGATATTTTTAAATAAGGTTATTTTATGGTGCAGATGACAGTCAGAGAAGCTCTGGGGCAAGCCATGAGGCAGGAAATGCATAGAGATAAAAGCGTCTTTATCATGGGAGAAGAAGTTGCGCAATACCAAGGTGCATATAAAATTACTCAAGGGTTACTTGAAGAATTTGGTCCAAATAGAGTAATAGATACTCCAATTACAGAGCATGGTTTTGCCGGTCTTGCTATTGGTGCTGCATTTGGAGGCTTAAGGCCAATCGTTGAGTTCATGACTTTTAATTTTGCCATGCAAGCATTTGACCAAATAATAAATTCTGCAGCCAAAACAAATTATATGTCTGGTGGACAGTTAGGTTGCCCTATAGTGTTTAGGGGGCCAAACGGCGCTGCAGCAAGAGTTGGTGCGCAGCATAGTCAGAACTATGCTGCCACGTACGCTCATGTACCAGGCTTAAAAGTTATTGCTCCGTATAATGCTGAGGATAGTCGTGGTTTGCTAATTAGTGCTATTAGGGATGATAATCCAGTTATATTCTTAGAGAACGAAATTATGTACGGCCAATCTTTTGAAACGCCAGAAGAAGCTTCGCCTATAGAAATAGGAAAAGCAAGAATCGTTCGCGAAGGTATTGATGTAACAATTACAGCATTTTCCTTGCAAGTTGGGATGGCCGTTGAAGCAGCCAATATCTTAGCTGCGCAAGGAATTAATGCAGAAGTGATTGATCTTCGGACTATAAGACCACTTGATGAGAATGCAATCATAGAATCAGTAAGAAAAACAAACAGACTTGTCAGTGTTGAAGAAGGGTGGTTTTTTACAGGAATTGGTGCTACTATCAGCGCTATTGTGATGAGAGAAATTTTTGATTATCTGGATGCGCCAATTGAGATAGTTTCTGGTAAAGATGTTCCGTTACCATATGCAGTTAATCTCGAAAAAATGTCTCTACCAACCGTAGAGGATATTGTTACTGCAGCCAAAAAAGCTTGTTATATTTTTTAGACTTTAAACCTTTTGAGTAGTATTAATGCCGATTAAAATTTTAATGCCAGCCTTATCTCCTACAATGGAGCATGGAAATTTAGCAAAGTGGCTAAAAAAAGAAGGTGATAAAATAAAACCAGGAGAGGTAATTGCCGAAATCGAGACTGATAAAGCTACAATGGAAGTTGAAGCTGCTGATGAAGGTATTATGGCTAGAATCGTGATTGGACAAGGTGCACAAGATGTTCCAGTGAATACGCTAATAGCTGTGCTACTTGACGAAGGTGAGAGTGCAGATTCAATCGAAGAGTTTATTAAGAAAGAGTCAACTCAATCCTCTCAAAAGCAAGATACAAAGGCACTCACTCAAGAAGTGCCAAAAGCTGAAGCTAAAAGTGAGTTAAGTCTACAATTTGCTGCGCAACCTAATATAAATTCATCATCAAGAATATTTGCTTCACCTCTTGCAAAGAGGATTGCAGCTATAGAAGGTGTTAGTTTATCGCACGTAGTAGGATCTGGACCTCATGGCAGAATAATAAAAGCTGATGTATTATCAGCAGGACAAAATAAAGGTAAGGTATTTAGGCATATTGAAGAATACAGTGTTGTGCCAAACAGTAACATGCGCAAAATCATTGCTAAGAGGCTGCTTGAATCAAAGCAAAATGTGCCGCATTTTTACTTAAGCATTGAATGTGCTATGGATAAGTTACTTGATGCAAGATCAGATCTTAATAATAGTTTTGGTGATGATAAGGCCCGGAAGTTATCAGTTAATGATTTTGTTATTCTAGCTGTAGCTAAGGCGTTAAAGGATGTGCCAACGGCCAATGCTAGCTGGAATGATGATGGTATTAGGTTGTATAATAATATTGATGTATCAGTGGCTGTAGCTATAGATGGAGGATTAATTACTCCAGTGATAAAAAACGCAGATCAGAAAGACATCACTAAAATATCCTCTGAGATGAAAGATCTGGCTAAAAGAGCAAGAGAAAATGCGCTTAAGCCTGAGGAGTTTCAAGGCGGAGGTTTTAGTATTTCCAATTTAGGTATGTACGGAGTAAAAAGCTTTAATGCTATTATTAACCCACCTCAAGGGTGCATCTTGGCTGTTGGAGCCAGTAGTAAAAGGCCAGTGGTTATTGAGGAGAAAATTGAAATTAGAACCATTATGGATATCACTTTATCTTGTGATCATAGGGTAGTTGATGGCGCGGTTGGAGCCGAGTTTTTAGCAGCATTAAAAAAATATGTTGAATCTCCAGTATTAATGTTTATTTGAGGTGCATATATGGACAGTTTTGATTTAGTGGTTATTGGAGGTGGTCCTGGCGGTTATGTAGCTGCAATAAGGGCTGCGCAACTTGGTTTGAAAACTGCATTAATTGAGAAAGAGCACTTAGGTGGTATATGTTTAAATTGGGGATGTATACCTACTAAATCATTACTAAAATCAGCTGAGCTATATGATAAAATAAACCATGCATCAGATTTTGGTATAAATATCAATAAAATAGAAGTTGATATTAATAAAATTGTTGCGCGTTCTAGAGATGTTTCAGCTAAATTAGTAAGTGGGATTAAATCTCTGCTTAAGAAAAACAAGGTGCATTTAATTGAAGGATTAGCTAGCCTTGAAGGGCAAGGAGTTATTGCTATAAATAATAAGGATAAGGTTAAAGCCAAAAATATAATCATTGCTACTGGTGCTAGGGCAAAAGTGTTGCAAGGGTTTGAGCCAAATGGGACAAGTGTTTGGACATATAGGGAGGCTTTAGTACCAAAATCTGTTCCAAAATCTATGATCATTGTTGGTTCTGGAGCGATTGGTATTGAGTTTGCCAGTTTTTATATCACTATGGGAACGCAAGTAACAGTTCTTGAGGCTGCAAATAGAATTCTTCCTGTTGAAGATGTAGAAATTTCTGCTTTGGCAAGAAAAGCCTTTGAGGCAAGAGGAATAAAATTCAAAACCGGTGTCAAACTAGAGGGGCAAAAAAATACCGCTAAAAATGTATCTGTTACTTTTGATCAGGAAGGAAAAAAAGAAACTATAGATGCGGAAGTATTGCTTATGGCTGTTGGTATTGCTGGAAATGTCGAGGGAATTGGTCTTGAAAAAACAAAGGTAATAACTGAGAAAGGTCATATTGTAACCAATGACTTGTATCAAACGGCAGAAGCTGGTGTTTATGCAATAGGGGATGTAGCTGGTGCTCCGTGGCTTGCGCATAAGGCTAGTCATGAAGGAATTATTGCAGCTGAAGTAATTGCTGGCAAAAAGCCGCATAAAATGATAAAAAATAATATTCCTGGCTGTACTTATTCAAGTCCACAAATTGCAAGCGTTGGTCTCACTGAAGAACATGCTATTGCATCAGGAAAACAAATTAAAATTGGCAAATTCCCATTTTATGCTAATGGAAAGGCGCTCATTTTAGGTGAAGGAGATGGCTTAATAAAAACCATTTTTGATGTAAAAACAGGAGAATTACTGGGCGCTCATATGATTGGTGCAGATGTTACAGAACTCATTCAAGGTTACGTTATTGCTAAAGAAATGGAAGGAACCGAAGTAGATTTGATGAATACTGTTTTTCCTCATCCAACACTATCTGAGATGATGCATGAATCAGTATTAGCTGCGTTTGGTAAGCAAATACACATATAAAATATTTGTTATGTACCTTGCATAACCAATATTTTCTTTTATTCAAGGTGAAGTATGACTAAAAACATAGAGCTTCTACAGGTGTTGATTTCAAAACTCTGTCATGATCTAGCAGGTTCTGTTAGCACTATATATAATTGTGTTGACTTAATTGATGAAGAACAAACAGATATAAAGAATCAATCAAGAGTATTATTATCCCAAGAAACAAAACATCTCGTCAGTAAAATAAAACTGTACCGCCATGTCTATGGTTATTCAAACAATGCATTATCAATTGCCGAGCTAGTAGAGCTTTTAAAAGAGCATATGCCTAATGAAAAAATGAAAATTGAAACATCAGCGCACGATAGTTCTTCTACAATCGATGCTAATATAGCTAAGGCAATATTCTGTTTATTTACATTTTTTCATGATAACCCACGAAGTCATGGTGCTATACATTTGTCCGATGATGAACACACGAACATCAAGCTTAAATTTCCTAGTAGTGTGTTTGAGTTTAATTTAAATTCATTACAAATTATCAATAACAGTACTAGTAAAGGAGAGATCACAATAAAAAATTGCCGAGAATTCTACATTAATACCCTTTGCGAAGAGGCTGCTTGTAGTATTATCATAGATAATGATGGTCAATATAATGAAATAACGATTCGTAAGAATAAAGAGGATTTATGACACAATATAGGATTGAAACAGATTCAATGGGCGAAATAAAGGTAGATGATAAACGCTATTGGGGTGCTCAAACAGAAAGATCACTTAGCAATTTCAAAATAGCAAGTCAGAGGATGCCTATGGAAGTGATAATGGCTTTGGCAATTATTAAAAGATCCGCAGCTAAAGTACATGCAACTATTGGGGCTCTTGATAAAAATCTTGCAAATGCAATTGTAGAAGCTGTAGACCGAATTTTGGGCGGGGAGTTTGATGATAATTTTCCTTTAGTAGTGTGGCAAACCGGTTCAGGAACTCAGTCTAATATGAATGTTAATGAGGTTATAGCAGGAATAGCCAATGAGGTATTAACGAGTAAAAGGGGCGGGAAATCCCCTGTGCACCCAAATGATCATGTCAATATGGGGCAATCTTCTAATGATTCATTTCCGACAGCTATGCATATAGCCACAATAATTCAAACAAATAAGAAATTATTACCTGCTTTAAATAAACTACATAAAAGCCTAGAAAAAAAAGCCAAAGAGTGGAAACATATAGTAAAAATTGGCAGGACTCATTTACAGGATGCCACTCCCATTACTTTAGGTCAAGAGTTCTCTGGCTATGCGCACCAAATTAAACTCAGTATCAATAGAGTAAAAAATTCACTTGAAGATGTGAACTACTTAGCTCAAGGTGGCACTGCTGTTGGAACAGGAATTAACTGCAAAGAAGGCTTTGCCGAACAATTTGCCAATGAAGTTTCAAACTATACTGGTCATCAATTTAAATCTGCTCCGAATAAATTTGAAGCGCTTGCTTGTAATGATGCTCTAGTGCATTTTTCTGGAGCACTTAATAGTTTGGCAGTGACAATGATGAAAATAGCTAATGATATAAGATTACTCGGGTCTGGTCCAAGATGCGGAATTGGAGAACTATTGCTACCTGAGAACGAGCCCGGTTCTTCGATTATGCCTGGCAAAGTAAACCCAACTCAAGCAGAAGCTATGACAATGGTAGCAGCTCAAGTGATGGGTAATCATGTGGCAGTTACAGTTGGGGGGAGTAATGGGCATTTTGAACTTAATGTATTTAAGCCTTTGATTATTCAAAATGTTATTCACTCGATTAATTTACTTAGTGATGCAATAGTTAGCCTTGTTGATCATTGTATTGATGGAATAGAACCAAATTTGGAGAGAATAGCAGAGCTTAGAGAAAGATCCTTGATGTTAGTGACAGCTTTAAATCCATATGTTGGATATGATAGTGCGGCAAAAATTGCAAAAAAAGCTCACACAGAAGGGACGACATTAAGAGAAGCAGCGGTAGCTTTAAATCTAATTTCGTCAGAAGACTTTGATAAATACGTTGTTCCAGAGGATATGGTAGGAGATATTAAGTAATTTTTAGTAAAATTTTGAAATATTTTTTATAAATCTGGACATTGACACCCCGCATGCCATGCTCTAGTTTGTATTTCATAGATAATTTGTGGACTACAAGTGACTAATATATCTGGGGAATTAGGCGTTTTTACTAAACTAAGGCACAGTAAATTTAGGTATGCTGTTTGGCCGGTTAGGTCTTATGAGCTTACCAAGTTCTTGCCAATGGCATTTTTAATGCTTTTCATTCTTCTGACACAGAATTTGGTACGTAGCTTAAAAGACGGATTCATAGTTACTATGATTGGTACTGAAGTTCTTAGCTTTATTAAGTTATGGGGGGAGCTGCCAATGGGCGTGCTTTTTGTCATTTTATATACTAAGATGTGCAATATCATGACCACTGAGCAGGTATTTAGAATAATAGTCTCTATCTTTCTGATATTCTTTGTAATCTTTGCTTTTGTGATTTACCCAAACAAGGATTTTTTTCATCCTGATGTACAAGTTGTAAATTATTACGTGCAGACTTTTCCTCACTTAAAATGGTTTATTGTGATGTGGGGTAAGTGGAGTTTTGTAATATTTTATGTTATGGGAGAATTGTGGACTGTAATTGTTTTCTTTTTATTTTTCTGGCAGCTTGCTAATAAAATTACAAAAACAGAAGAAGCTCAGAGATTTTATATTTTCTTTGGCCTTTTTGGTCAGTTTAATTTGTTGATATCGGGAGTATTAATTGTTTACTTTACTCAAGGTAACCACTTTCTTCTGTCGGTATTTAGTGATTTAACAGACAATGCAGAAATTGTACTTAAATCTATGACTATACTTGTAACTGTTTCTGGCATTATTTGCCTGATTTTGCATCGTTATATTGAAGTAAAAAATGTTGAAACATTAAAAGGGATTATATTTAAAAATAAGCGTACAGATATTTTAAAGCTTACTTTAAGGCAAAGTGCAAAGATGGTATTTACTTCAAAGTATCTGGCATTAATCTGTATTTTGATGGTTTCATACAGTACCGTTGTCAATCTCATTGAAGGGCTATGGATGTCTAGGGCAAAGGCCCTATATCCAGTTACAAAAGATTTTATGGCTTATCATGGTAATGTATTATTTTGGACTGGAATTGCTACTCTGAGCTTTATTTTTATTGGTAATTTAATTGTAAAAAGATTTGGTTGGTTTTGGGGAGCAGCACTGACGCCATTAATGTTCCTAATTGTTGGTTCGGTATTCTTTACTTCTGTGCTGGTTGAAGGGCGTTTAGGATATATCTTAGGGGCATTTACAACCGTTGTTCCATTAGTGATAGTGGTTTTTATTGGTAGTATTCAAAATATACTTGGCAAGGGGGTGAAATATTCTCTGTTTGATGCTACTAAAGAAATGGTTTATATACCGCTAGATCAAGAAATGAAAACTAAAGGTAAAGCTGCGGTTGATGTTCTTGGTGCAAAGTTGGGTAAATCAGTTGGAGCCACTGTTCAGATGATTAGTTTTACAATTTTTCCAGCAGCGCATCACGAAGATATAGCAGGGTTCTTAATGGTCGTATTTATTATGGTATGCTTAGTGTGGACTTTTGGAGTTAAGTTGCTACGAGATGATTATTTCAAACTTCTTGCTAGGGACAATACCAAGTAGCTATCTATTGCCATGAAGTTTGCAAGAGAGATGTTGCCCAAACCTGAGTTTAGGATTATTCACCTTATCAAAGTACTCTATTGCTTATTCTTAATTTTTCTATTTATTTCTGGCGGCATGTATTTTTCATCATGTTTTGCAAGCAACCGTGAAGCAATAAACAACTTGGGTGATGATAACACTCCTTCCGCAACAATACCTTGACCTTCTCTAAATAAAGCTGGTAAGACCCCAGAATATTCAATTTCAATTTCCTGAGA
>JAAFHP010000056.1 GCA_013298405.1 Alphaproteobacteria bacterium
TTCGTGAAAGTGGCAAAAGCGTTTATGATTCGGTAATAGAAGCCGCCAAGTTGCGCCTACGCCCAATATTAATGACTTCAATTGCAACAATTTTTGGTGCTATTCCATTAATTCTTGCCCATGGCGCTGGAGCAGCCGCTAGAACATCAATAGGCTTAGTGATTGTGGGTGGTATGATACTTGGAACGTTATTTACTATATTTGTTATCCCGGTATTATATCAAACCTTTAAGAAGGATCACAAACCAGTGAGTGTTCATTAAATGAGGATTCTAGGCATTGATCCTGCTCTTTCTTCACTTGGTTGGGGAATAATAGAACTAGACTCCCCAAGAATTAAGTATGTCGCAAGCGGCACCATCAAAACTGATACCAAACTAGCACTTCATAAAAGACTTGCTATTATTTCTTGCGCAATAGAAGAACTAATTAACCTACATCAACCTAATGTTATTGCAATGGAGGAAACTTTTGTTAATACAAATGCAGTATCTTCCTTAAAACTTGGTTATGTAAGAGGAGCAATAATGGCGCTAATAGGCAAGACTGATATTCCCTACTTTGAGTACTTACCTAATAAAATAAAAAAGACAATTGTTGGCACAGGACATGCCCAGAAAGAACAAGTAAAACATATGGTTAATATTGTCGTATCAAATTGCCCTAAAGACATTAGTTTTGATGAAGCCGATGCTATTGCAATAGCTTATACTTGCTTGGTCAATGCAAAATTGTAACTTTTCATAGATTTTACACATATTTATTAATTATAATTATACATTTCTAATTCACAATTTTATGAAAGTGCTATAGTATGCCTCTAATGGTTTTCCAGAGGGGTTTTGAAAACTTAGTAACTTAAATAACGATAAAAATTATGAGAAACAAATTACTTATCACATCTATTCTAGCATCAGCTTTGGTATTTAACTCAGGTGCAAATGCGAATTTATATGAAATAGCATATAATGGAAACAATAGTTTCACCTTTCAAGGACAGCAATTTGCTAGTCTTACAGATTTGGGAGCAAGAATAGAACAACAATTAATGGCTGGTACTATCAATTTAGAGAATGACGATATCAAGTTCACTGCTGCTACACAAAAACAATTTGCTAATGACCTTCTTACTAACACTGCCGGTGTTGCGGATCAATTTGCTCCAGTTATTGCCGCTGTTGGTCAAGTTGATGTAAATTCTGTTAGGCAGTATATGACAAAAGCTCAACAACTGTGGGCAACATTAGGTCAGGATGAGAAAGATTATTTAATTGATGGATTTGATTTAAGTGATTTAGGAGAAACTGATTTAGAAGAACTTGCACAGTTTATTGATTATGCAGAGCAATATCATTTAACAGCTCAAGAGATAGACGCGGTAGATACTCAATATGTTCAAATTACTAATTCTTTAGTACAAAATAATCCTGAATTAGATGCTTTAGTTCGTGAATTAGGTACATTAAAAGTTGCTCAAAACCTATCAAATGAGCAATTAGATAGGCTCTTGAGTGTCTCCCAAGCGATTTATGCTAATACTGCCTATACTGGGGTAAGAAATAGTGATGCTACTCAACAAACATTAAAGGATTTTGTGGACAGAATTGAGACTGCATTAAACAGCACAGAAAACCAAAATCTTAGAGTAAAAGGAGCTGCTGACTTAGCAACTCTTACTAAAATCATTGATCAGTTCTTAGTAAAAAATGTAACAGATGTTAATGCTGTTCCAGTTGTACAGAAGCCTGATAATGCAGTAACTGAAGGGATGCTTAATTCAATGCTAGCATCAAGACAAGTTGTTGACTCAAGGATATCCGGTTTTTCTGGAGCTTCATCTGGTGATTTAATGCAAAGCTACGGCGTGTGGTTACAAGGAGCAATGACTCGTGGTACACAAAAGGCATATGGCAAATCAACAGGCTATAAGTTTGATCAAAAGGGTTTCACAATTGGTGCTGATACCGGTGATGAAACTATGATTGGTGCTGCTTATACATACATGATGAACGATATCAAAAATAAAACTACAAGTGCAAATAAGGAAGACGTAAAAGCTCACTTATTTACTCTTTATGGTAAGTTTGATGCAACGAATGAGATTTTTGTAGATGGACAGCTTCAATATGGTAAATCACAAGTCAAAAAGAAAAGGCTTACAAATCTAGCTGGCAATGTTACTGCAACTGCAAAGCCAGATGCAACATCAATGGCAGCAAAAGCTGAAGTTGGTTATGATTATGCGCTAAATGATCAAGTACACCTAGTACCTACCGTGGGCGTATCACATACTTCAGTAGCTGTTGATAGCTATACTGAAAAAGGCAATGGTCTTAATAGGTCAGTAGCTAAAAGAACGATTTCTAGAACATCAGGTGTAGCAGGAATTGCTGCAAAATATGTTGCAGACATGGGCGATATGAAGCTAATGCCAGAAGTACATGCTAATATTGATTATGCTTTTAGAAGCAAAAATCCTGGTACTTCAGTGACAGTAATCGATGGTGTTGCACCAATTATTACTCCATCTGAAAAAGTGGCAAAAGGCTATTATAACTTCGGTGCATCATTAAAAGGTGTGCAATCAGATATGTATGAATTTTCTGCAGGTTATGATCTAGGGCTTTCTAAGAAATTCCAATCACATACTGGAACTCTAAAACTAAGAATAAACCTATAATCCACTTTGATTATATAACAAAAATAAGCAGCGCTAAGTTTAGTGCTGCTTATTTTTTGCCTCCATCCTAGTATCATGAACAAATTTATAATCATCAACTCTGTTGCTTAAAAATAAAAAGCCCCCCAACTTAGTCATCCTGGACTTGATCCAGGATCCACCCTTAAAATCGCTATAACCTTGTAATACTTTGGACCCCGGATCAAGTCCGGGGTGAAAAGTGCAGTATCCTCCCCCCTGTCATGTTGCACTTGATGCAGGCATCCATTACTTGTTTGTGAACCACAAACAAGTTTGAGATAACTTTCTATTTTTTAGTTAATGACTTTGACGGAGAGGGAAAATGACTCATTTAGTTAGCATTTTCCTGTATAATTTCTCTCTAAATTCCACTTTATCACTGCTGATACTAGGAAAAAATTCATTTGTAAAAGGTACAAGCTCAGTCAATCCGCCTTTAAATTTAATTTCAGCAATATCCCCAGCTCCATAATTAACAAAACAATTAATTATACCAATAACATCACCTTCCTCATTGATTACGCCCTTTCCTTCGAGATCAGAAATGTAGAACTCGTTTTTCTCTAGCTTAGGAAAAGTGTCTCTTGTGCTATATAAATTCATCCCAATAAATTTCTCAGCATCGTTCCTAGTATTTGGTTCATCTAGTTTACAAATTATAGTGCTGGTGCTTCTTAACTTTAAGAATTTTAGCTTTATTTGATTCCCATTTTCATCGAATAAATCGTATTTACAAATATCCTTAATATCTTGGGTATATGATTTAACGATTATATCACCTTTAATACCATGCGCTGAGGATATTACACCAACTAAAATTAATCTCTTTTCTTTGTCCATTTTGCATATGCAATATTGCTATATGGTGAAAATAATAATACTCTAGTCAGTTAAATACTATGGTAAAATATATTTAGTATGAAAAAAGTACTTATTGCATTATTTTTAGCTATCGCTTTATTATTCTCAACCTTTTATATCTCATTGAGTTTAATTGATTTTTCTAAAATATATCATGAATTAGTTGCCGGAACTGCTCTAGCTTCTGCGAAGGTAACAGACGACGTATTTACCCTTGAAAAATTACCTACACCTATCCTAACTATTAAGGAACTAAATCAACCTGGAAAAATAGAGCTTAAGAATATTAATATTAAATTTTCATTATTATCTATAATGACTTTTTCACCATCTATTCAAGAAATAGTAGTAGAAGAGGCAAAAATCCATGTCAATAATGATAATGTTAACCTTCTAAATCACCATGAATTTATTTCTGAATTAATAGCACGTGATGTTTTAAACATTAAGGCAAAGGTTGAAAAACTGATTTTTGTTGAATCAGACAATGATATACCATTTACCATAGATCAATTAGATTTTTCAAGCCAGAGCGGCAACACTACTTTCAGCGGCAATATCAGTAACATTGGGTCGGTTGTAGGGAATTTTAAAAATTCTACTGACTCAATATTATTTGATCTAAACATCAAAGACAAATCATACGAATTTCACTTAGAAGAAGTATATAAAAATAGCATTCTAGAAAGTGGTAAAGCCGAATTAGTAACAACTAATTTAATTGATAAAATAGCTAGATTAGTTCCAGATTTTGGCAATTTTGAAAAATACTTTTCGGGCTCAGAAAAAGTTAAAATTAATTTCAACCTTTTACCAATTAAAAGCGGCTTATCATTTGACTCATTGATAGTTAATTCAGATTCAATACAAGCACAAGGTAATATTAAACTTAGCGCTGATATTAACTCTGCCTCCGAAATTAATTTACAGTTTAATAAACTTGATTTGGATAATTGGGCAAAATCAAAACCCTCAAATGTTACTGAAAACTTAACTAAATTTGGCACTAGCAAGAGACTGGACTTTAACAAAGGAAAAACTCTGATCAATCTATTTGCTTCGATGATAACAGTAGATGCGAATAACACCTTTGCTAATATGATTTTTAAATCCGAAATAGCAAATGGCAAATTACACATCAATGATTTTAGCGGACAAATAGATAAAGACGGAAATTTTAGAATTACTGGCGAGGTAAGTCAAAACGCTTTTAGAAGCATCTTTGATGGTATGATTACTATGAATCACAAAGATCTCAATGATTTTGTAGAATTTTTTGGCGATAAGGATCTAAGAACCTCTTCTCCAATACCGTTTTACTTTTCATCTAGCGTTAAATTTAGCTCAGTTGATATCTCTCTACATAATTTCTTTTTGAAAACAAATAATACAACAGCATCAGGAACAATTTCTTCAAAATTTATTGGTAACATTCCAAGAACTAATGCTAATATTCGACTATCTGAAATTAATGTTGATGACGCAAACTTTCCTGTAGTCCATAAGACATTTGATTATATTGCAACTTTAACCCAAGATATGAAGGATGAATCATATTTGAGTAAATTTATACCTATTAGAAAAATTTCTTCAATTTCAGCTATAGAACTCACTTTTGATAAGCTGACTTATAACAAAAATCTTTATGAAAATGTTAGCTTTGATCTGGAACTGTCGCCTGGAAAAGTTGCGATTGATAATTTATCTATTAATTATGGTCAGAATTACCTAGAAACGAGCTTTACACTTGAAGCCCAAACTATTAGACCTGCACTTAAAATACTAGTAAACGATGGAAACTTAATAGTTTCTTTTTTATCTGCTCCAGGGCTTTTTGAATTAAAGAAGTATATTTTGGATAATTTTGATCTCTCTAAAATTGACATCATTGCTGGCGTTCGTTTATCAGAAGTTTTACAAAAAGATACTTTTACTGTAAATAACATACGCTTAGATGTGAATAACGATAAGAATCTGTTTAATATCACAAAGCTTGAGGCGGATGTTTTTGGTGGCAAACTTCAGTCCACTGGTAGCATTCTATTATCTCCATATACCTTAAATTTTGTTTATGCAATTAACTCTGCCAAAGTTGATGAAATCAATAAATTGTTACCTAAAGGTGTGATTAATTCTAGTGGATACATTAGTGCAAGTGGAATGTGGTCTACTAATGGAGAAAAACTGGAGGAACAATTATACAACTTATATACCAAATCTAATGTGATCACTAAGAACACATCAATAGCTAATTTCTCAATTGATAACCTAGTTCAAAATCTTAGTGACCCTAGTTATAATGCTAGTGCTTTAAAAGATGATTTGAATAAAACCTTATTACTTGATAAAACCGATATTTCTGATCTTCAAGCTAGTGTAGAACTTTCTAAGGGGGTTTTTACGCTATCTTCAATCATATTTAAAACAAAATACTCATCTGCTCAAGGGGATGCTACTTTCAACTTATACGACTTTAACCTAGATGCAAAATCAACTTTTTCCTTCCTGCTTCCCAAAGTTCAAAATGGCAGAACAACTCGGGACTATCTACCTTCAAAACTAACCGTTACCGCAAAAGGTAATTTTTTGAACCCTAAAAAAGAGGCAAGCACTGATACAGTGAGTAATGCCCTCAAAGATAGGTTTCTTAAATAAGTTGACAATATATAAGAGGCTAATTATGCTCGTCAACCTGATTATATAATTAATTATTGATATAGTGGTAAGACAGTCTAATATTTTAGCATTAATAAAAGATGTAAAACAGCTTCAGATTTTCACACTTGGAATCTTAAGTGGGATGCCACTTTTCATTATATATTCTACTCTTGCAGCTTGGATGAAGACATCAAGTATTGATATCGCTGTAATTACTACTTTTGCTGCTGCCAGAATTTTTTACTCACTTAAATTTACATGGTCACCCTTTGTTGATCATATAAAATTACCAATTTTATATCGCCTAGGAAGAAGAAAAAGTTGGATGTTTTTATTCTCAGGTCTTATTTCCGTCATTATTTTCTCATATGCTTCATTAAATCCCCATGATCATCTTGGTATTATCTATACCCTCACAATTCTTTTAGGTTTTTGTTCAGCTACTTTTGACATAGTCATTGATGCGTACCGTATTGATAATATTGATAAAGAGAAATTATCAATGGCTGCTGCAAATGCTGTCTTTGGCTATAGAGTAGGTGGATTAATAGCAGTCGCTGGAGCATTATTTGTAGCAGCAGATATAGGCTGGGCACATAGTTTTTTCATTATAGGAAGCCTATACTTACTTGGTATAGTATTTATAGTATCGTTAAAAGAAAAAGAGTTTAAACAGAGTGAAATTAACTTTCTATCATTTTCATCCTGGAAATTGATGGTATTTGATCCGTTCGCGGATTTTTTTAAAAGAGAAAAAGCTATTATCATTCTTGCCGCCGTAACGTTTTATAAATTGGGAGATGCAATGTTAGGAGTTGTTGCAATGCCTTTTTATATAGAGCTGGGCTTTGAATTAAAAGAAATTGCCGCAATTACTAAAGTATTTGGCCTTATTGCTATTATTGCTGGAGCATATGTTGGAGGGTACATAATGTACAAATATGGCAACCTAAGAGGTATGCTTATATGCGGATTTGCGCAAGCAATAACTAACCTATCCTTTATTTGGCTTCACACAAAAGGGCATGACAATAGTGCTCTGATGATCACAATTGTTATAGAAAACATGGCATCAGGCATGGGAGATGCGGCATTAGTTGGGTATTTGAGCTATTTGTGTAACAAACAGTTTTCAGCAACTCAATATGCTTTGCTGAGTAGCTTTTCAGGATTATTTAGTCATAGTATAGTTGCTTTTGGCGGTAGTATTGTAAAGTTAATAGGCTGGGATGTATATTTTATTATGACAGTATTCTTAGCGCTACCAGGACTTGCTATATTGTTATATCTAAGCAAGACATTTAAAAATTAATATAATAGTAACAACATATAGTTGTTTCTTTTATCTTTTTTTTTATGTTAATATTTTTGTATTAAGTATTTAATTTTAACAAAGTAACATGACACAAAATAAGTTTGTAGTAATTATTATATCGTTGTTGATTGTTTTGTACTCGCCAATTGGTTTTGCCAATAAAAAATCAAACACCAAACATGCCGGTCCTGTTCAAGCAACTTTAGTTGTTGATGGCAAAACTGGTAAAATATTGCAAGCTAGCAATGCAAATACGAGAATCTACCCCGCTTCCTTGACTAAAGTAATGACATTATATCTGCTGTTTGAAGCACTTGATTCAGGTAAAATAGATATGAATCATAAATTCACAGTGTCCAAATACGCATCTGAAGCAAGACCCCTCAAACTATTCTTAAAACCGGGTGAGAAAATTGATACCAAAACAGCTATCCAAGCTATAACTATTAAGTCGGCCAATGATGTATCTAGGGCTGTAGCAGAAGGATTAGCAGGATCTGAGGCTAATTTTGCTAAAATAATGACTAAAAGAGCCAAGCAACTTGGTATGAAAAACACCAATTTTACGAACGCTTCAGGGTGGCATGACCCAAAACAAGTATCCACTGCAATTGATTTAGCAAAGCTTTCTATTGCAATTGAAAGAGATTTTCCACAATATTTCGATTATTTCAAGCAAACCAGTTTTATATATAAAGGTAAGACTATTTTGGGTCATAATAAAGTTACAGAAAATTATCCTGGAGCCACTGGTCTTAAAACTGGCTATCATATACCTGCTGGATGTAACTTAATTACAACCGCAATAAGAAATGGAAAAAGTTTAGTAGCAGTTATTACTGGGGGCAGAAGTGCGGCTTCAAGAAATCAGAAGATGGTTGCATTATTAGATAGTCATTTTGGTATAAAACACACTCCTGTTATACACACTGCAGCTACAAAACATGGAAAGATTGTAAAAAACTCTAAACTTGCAAAACTGGATAAAAAAACAAAATTATCCAAACCTTCAAAAAGCACCAAGTTAGCAAAAGCATCAAACAATTCTAAAAAGAAAATCAGAAAAATTGCTAATAAGCCTTCAAACAAAAAGAAGGTCTCTT
>JAAFHP010000057.1 GCA_013298405.1 Alphaproteobacteria bacterium
AATATTTTTACGGCTAAACTGCTTCTTGAGATTGCTTCGTCAATAGAATTAAAGAAAATAGGACTTGCGCTACTAACATCAGTTCCCGGTAGGAATTTTATAGCATTTGGGTTTGGCGTTTCTTCTGTTTGAATGTACATAAAATACAAAATTGAAGTTTGATGGTACCCACGGCCGGACTCGAACCGGCATGAACTTGCGTTCCACAGATTTTAAGTCTGTTATGTCTACCATTCCATCACGCGGGCAAAAAGATCCTAAGATTCTTTACGCTCCAGACATTAGAGTAATTTGAGTAAAAAATCAATCAATTTTATCGTAACTTTTTGGATCACTAGGTATTTGGCGTATAAAAAGCTGCCAAATATACAAACAACTTATTTAATTGTAATGATAGGAATTCTTAGATTTTTTTGCTTTTTCTCATAATTCATATAAAGCCTAAAAATAATGCACGCTCCACTTTGTCCTTTGTTATTTTTGGCCCAAATAACGCCATGATGTAAAGTGATGATTTTTTTGCAAATTGCTAGCCCAAGTCCAGTGCCGCCTGCTTTAGTAATAGTCATAGAGCTTTGAACAAACTCTTCGAATATTGACTCTAATTCATTTGAGGGAATCCCAACACCATTATCCTTAAGAGAAAATTCTATAATATCATTTTTGACTTTTCTGATTTTTACCTTTAATACCCCCATTTCATCAGATGAAAATTTAATTGCATTAGCAAAAAGATTCCGAAGTACTTGGCCGATTAAATCATAATCTGCAGTGATAGCAAACTCTTCTTTGTCATCAAGACGAATGTCTACACGTTTTTTAAACATATATAAATTTTGTGCTTCATCAATAACGTCTATAACTAGTTGATTAAAGTTAAATTTGGTTAAGTTGAGTTTCCATTTTCCAGAGCTGTGTTTTGAAAGATCTAATAGGTTGCTAACTAAGTTTTTTAAGCGTTCTGAGTTGTTATATATTTCCTTAGATATTTGCAATCGTTTCTCATCCGTAAATAAATCCCAATTTTCTGATAATAAATTAGAAAGAGCGGTAAATCCATGAACAGGAGTTCTAATTTCATGACTCATATTACTTAAATACATAGTTTTAAATGCTAAAGCTTCTTCAAGTTCCTTTGTTCTTTGGTTTACAGCTCTTTTTAACTTTGATTGCACTAGGTGATTGTATATTTCCTTACTTCTTGAGAAGATGAAACCAAAAATAATATTACAAAACAAAATATATAAAAACAAAGTGAAATTTTCACCAGATGGGATTTGTTGTATAGTATTGCCAAATAAATAGAATACTGAGATGCCAATAGTAATGCCAATAAGTTGGGCAATGATAAATGCAACTGCATCGAGGATCAAGACCTCAATAAGTACACCTACGGTGTAATTCATTGACCATTCAAGTGACATGTTATGTATGAAGAGCAAATATGTCGTCAAAATTGGCAAACAAAATGTAATGGATAAATACCAATATAAGGGTAAGTATTTTTTTAATTTATGTGGCCAGAAATTTTTAAGGAGTAGAATCAAGCATAAAATAGTAGCAATTGTTCTGATATATATTCCAGAGCTGTCGTCTATTACAAAATACTCAAAAATTATAGCGAAAGGGTAATTAATTAAACCAAAGATTGCGAAAGTGTTATATTGAGCGCCAAATTTTTGCACTCTTAGGTCAAGGTATTTCAGTGTTCTATTAAAAAAAGTCATTACTCAATAAATTGTTAGGCTAATCAACTGTAGGCTAAATACAATATTCATAAGAATAATTATATAGATATTTAGAAATTAATACAGTCTTTATTGAGGTATTGCTTTTATATTAATATTTATTAATATAAAATAATACTTAATTTTAATTAGGTATTATTTAAGAGTATATTCAAAATTTATCTAAATAAATAATAAGGTTATTCAAGTGAGTAAATGTAATAAAGAATTAGGGGATTATATTGATTTTTTTACCAGTAGTCATGGGTGTGATATGGTGTTTTATGCCTACAAAGGAACATCTGGGACATATAATGAAATGGTACAGTCAGACAAGTATTATTTATGTCGAGAAGAAATAGAAAACATCAAACAAGGTGAAGCGGTACTAGAAAATTTTCTGTACGAAGTTAGTAACATAATCGAGATTGGTCCTGGGTCTGAGTATACATTGCTCAATAAAACAATACCAATACTTAATGCATCTAAAAATCTAGCCAAATATATAGGGTGTGATTATTCTGAATCCTACCTTAATGAAACATTATCTTTTTTAAAAGCTAATAGTAAAGGGGTAGGCATAAGCGGAATAGTTGGTGATTTATTACATGATAAAATCAACATTAAAGATAAAGTTAGTGGCCAAAATTGTGTGATTTTTCTTGGTAGTACTATAGGTAATTTTACAAAGAACGATATGAGCTTGGCAATCAATAAAATTGCTGATATTTGCAAGAAAGGCGATAAACTGATTATTACATTTGATATAAATCAAGATGAGAAAACGCTACTATCTGCTTACAGTAATAATTTCATGGCAAAATGGATGCAAGGAATATTGAAGTATTTTATTCAGTATGATCCTAGCATACAAGGTAAGTTGGAGCAATTTAAACTCAAAGCAGATTGGGATGGTCAAAGGGTTCAGATGTTTTTTGACGTGCAAGAAGATCTATCAGTCTTTATCCCTGAATACGGTGAAATAAAGCTCAAGAAAGGAAGGCAATTAAGAGGAGTGACGGCGCATAAATTCACTATTGACTCGATTTCTGAGCTTCTGGGAGCAAGTGGTTTTGAAATGTCGGATATTCTTACTGTATCTGCTAGAATGGCAACGATTTTAGCGATTAAAAATGGCATTCCTGCAATGGGGGTAGATAGCAATAAATTTTAAAGCACTAGAAGAGTGCATGACCTCATTCTAGACCCCAAATACCCCGTGAAGTCACCTCAAACTTGATTTGGGGTCCACAAATAAGTAATGGATCCTGAATCAAGTTCAGGATGACCATTTTCGTTCATGATTAGCGTACTCCAGTCTTCCCTGGTGCTTTTTATAGTCACGAGATGACTTTGGGATAGGGTGTTGCTAAACAACAGTTGATATTTTATATTTGTTAAAGAGCAAAGTCAGCGAACCGATAATCACCTTAAAAGATTTGCGATATCTTTTAGTCTGGTTAAACTTTACAAGGTAGTACGATTAATTACCCTTCAATGCTTCTTGCAGACCGTGTTTTAAATGAGCATCACCTTCTATAAACACCTAGCCACATTCTTGGCGCTTATATCTTTGAACTCTTAATTTATTTCTACCATTCTTTATAGGCTTATTACTTACCACAACCTTTGCACCTTTCCATTCTCCTCCATTCCCCGTCTTTTTTATCCTAGTTTCCTCAACCATTTATATGCTATGTCAACTTAATTTACTATAACGCATATGCTCATTACCGGGACGAGTTGGTCTAGATACGATAGTACTTAACTATGGATTGATTATGAGGTCAGCAATAAATTAGCTTGATTTTTATGGCTAATATGTTAAATTATATTAACTTATTTGTATAAGTGCTGTTAATTATTAATATTTTTTAGAAGGGGTCTATATGAAATTATCATATTTTTTAAGTGCAAAAGATGAATTAAATAGTTTAGCAAAAAATGGAGTGGTAGATATTAATAGTCCAGAAGTAATAAATGGCGTTTTTTATCAAGCAATGAAAAATGAAGTATCACTGGATGCGACGCAATATGACCTTGTCGAGATTTTTGGTGACGTAGAGCTATCACCGCAAGCTATGTTGTTATTAGTGAAAATTGCAGCTAGCTCACCTAAGCTAGAGAGTGTAGATATTAGTAACAATAATTTAGGTGAGTATGGTCCGGCAATAGCTGCTGAATTGGCTAAATCACATACGATAAAGAGTGTAGTTATTAGTAACAATAATTTAGGTGTGCATGGTCCAGCAACGGCTGCTGAATTGGCTAAATCATATACGCTAAAGAGTGTAGATATTAGTAACAATAATTTAGCTGAATATAGTCCAGCAACGGCTGCTGAATTGGCTAAATCACCTACGACAAAGATCAGTATGTTTGGTTGTAATTTAGGTGCGCATGGTCCAGCAACTGCTACTGAGTTGGCTAAATCACATACGCTAACGAGTGTCAATATGTCTGATAATAATTTAGGTGTTCATGGTCCAGCAACTGCTACTGAGTTGGCTGAATCACATACGCTAACGAGTGTCAATATGTCTGATAATAATTTAAGTGAAATTGGGATTGGGACAATAAATGGTGTATTTTGCGCTCATAACGACGCTTATGAAGTGATATGAAGGTTAATAAACTTGTGCACGAAGCTCTTAAGCCACTACTATTAAATGATCTAATAGATATAGTTGGTGAGTATAACATCATAGGTGCTCATATAGATGTTGAACTCAATGATATGTAATATAACTATGTTTTAAAAGTTATGTTTATACTTATTTTACTATATCATTCGTTATTTCATTACTTTTCTTGATTTGTTCTAGAATATGATTGCTAATTGAATTAGCATCTAGTTTGAAGTGATTGTATACTTCTTTAGCTGGCGCAGAAATACCAAAATCAGTCACGCCGAAAAATAAACCATTATCTCCCATTATACTTGACCAACCAAAACTACATGCAGCCTCTATTGCAACAATGTGTTTTGCGTTACCTTTTAATTCATCAAGGTATTTTTTGCCTTGAGATAGAAGCGTAGTAGTGCTTGGAACTGAGCATACCCTGGTTGAAAATCCTTTGTTTTCAAGTAGTTTCTGTACCTCAATAGCAAGATGTACTTCAGAGCCAGATGCAAATATAGTAGTTAGGATATCGGCATTATTACTGGCTTCTGAAATAACATAAGCTCCTTTGCGTGATAAATTACTATGTGATTTTGTTCTTAATTGTGGAAGATTTTGTCTGGATAACACGATGGCTGTAGGTTTGTTTTGATTTTCAAGTGTGAGTTGGTATGCTTCTATTGTTTCAGCAAAGTCCGCTGGTCTTAATACGTCGATATTAGGTATAGCCCGAAGGGCAGCAAGGTGCTCTACTGGCTGATGTGTTGGTCCATCTTCACCTACACCAATGGAATCATGAGTAAATATATATATTACCGGAAGCTTCATTAAGCACGCGAGTCTAATTGATGGTTTCATATAGTCAGAAAAAACCAAGAAAGTGCCACCAACAGCAGAAAAAGATGATAAAACAAGTCCATTCATAATAGCGGCCATTGCATGCTCACGTACACCGTAATATATATAATTGCCACTAAAATCATCGGCAGTAATGGGTTTTACAGATGGGGTTAATAAGCCATTTGAGCTTGAAAGATCGGCGGAGCCAATGATAATTTTATCATTGCTTAGTAAAAGAGATTCTATAATTTTTGAAGAAGAAATTCTAGTTGCCTCGCTGTTAGTAGTTGGTTCAAACTTGCTACTAAGTGTCAATTTCTTTCTATAAGTAAATGATTTTTTATCTTCTGATAAGGATAGAAAATCATTTTGCCACCTAATGTAATCTTCTTTATTTCTGAGCCATAGCTTTTCCCATTCATTTTTTAGTTCCGTTGGTATATCAAAAGCATTTCGATTAAATCCAATATTATCTTTTAAATAATCTATTTCTTCTTTTCCTAGAGCTGAACCGTGAGACTTTTCGCTCCCTTCTTTGTTTTTTGTGCCCTTACCAATTTTGGTTTTAAAAGCGATGAATGAGGGTGAATCAATAGTCTGAACATAAGATAAGGCTTTCCATATTTCATCAAAATCGTGTCCATTACATTCTAGCGTTACAAAGCCTAAAGATTTTAACTTCAATATATGATCATCAGACGTTGCAAGAGTTGTTTTGCCATCAATTGAAATGCCGTTATCGTCAAATAATACTACTAAGTTATTGAGTTTTAGGTGCCCAGCTAGTGAAAATGCCTCGTATGAAATACCTTCCATCATGCATCCGTCGCCCACTATAGTGTATATTTTATGATTAGATATTTTAGAACCAAGCGCGGCTTGGTATTTCTTAGCCGCTATTGCCATTCCAACAGCATTTGCTACTCCTTGACCCAAAGGACCAGTAGTTGTTTCTATTGCGTCATATAAGTGATTTTCTGGATGTCCAGCGGCTTTAGACCCTAATTGTCTAAAGTTCTTAATGTCTTCTAAAGTGAAATTGCTATACCCTGCCAAATAAAAAAAAGAATATAATAGAATTGATCCATGGCCGGCAGATAGTATAAGTCTATCCCGATCAAACCATTTACAATCACTAGGGTTAAATCTTAGGAATTCTGCTGCTAAACAAGTGAATACGTCTGAAAAGCCTAATGGTAAACCAGGGTGACCAGATCCAGCTGTTTCTACAGCGTCTGCAGATAATACTCGAATGCAATTACTCAGCTGTTGTAATAAATAGTTTTGCTTTTTCTTTGAGTTCATTATATATCATTAAGCAGGGTTTCGTGGTGAATATTAAACTATATGATATTTTATGACAAGCATAGTTTTGAACATTGAGCGTTTTATAAAAACTCTATTTAAACTGTTATGGATGTCTGTGAGTTCTGCTAAGTTTTACGGTTTTGTTTTGCGTTCTTATAGCGGATATGGTGTTAGATATACAATTACTTTGTCTTTTATCTCAGCTTTGCTATGTAACATATTGTTTTTATCGTATATTTCTAAAATCAATAACTATTTATCAAATGATATAATTAGTGATGAAGTAGTTGTGTTAGATCAGATTTTAAAAGTCTTTCCGATTATACAATACAATGGTAAGACAATAGAGTTGGATGGTGAAGTACCGTTTTTTGTTAATGACCAGCAAGATAATAAAATAATTGCTATAGATACCAAAAACAAAATTCCCTTCAGCTCTAGGCAACAAATACCAATTTTGTTTACTAGTGATCAAATAAATATAAGTTTCAGTGATGCCGATGGTAAAATTAAGAATTCGTTACCTGTTAAGTATTCAAAAATTTTTGGTATAGAGCCAAAGATTATAGACAAAGATGAAATAAAAAATGTTTTAACAGGGATTTTTGCTAAATTACCTAATATTATTAATTACATTATTTTTCCGCTATCTATCATATTGATATTTTTTAATATTTTTTTAGATAAAATACTTATGATGACCATTGTGTATATCTTTTTTAAAGTTAGCAAGGTTACATTTGCTTTCAAGGATGCGATCAGAGTGGTGCTTTTTTCCAGTGGAGTGTTGGTATTACAGTTACCATTAACTATTTCCTTTTCTTTTACAACCCCTATATTTGCTGGTATACAAATATGGGTAAATATTTTAATGATATTTGGTTTGTTAAAGTCTGTTAATTATTCTAATATTTTTAAGAGAAACACCTTTCTATAAGAGTCACACAATATATCAAAAATTAAGTATTTTACATTCTAAAGCAACTAATAGTCGAAACTGAATTTAAGAAATAGTAATATGTTACTATGGATGAGTATGTTCAGTTTTAAATGGTTGTGGGGTGTTTATGACAAAGTCTGGGTCGAACAATGGTGATAATAACAATATAGCTGATAAAGAGCATTTTGACCAATTTGACCGTTTGGGTCAAGTGGATAGTAAAAACCTCAATGCAGTGAAATTGAAAGCTGAGGATAAAGATAGAACAGTAGAACAGCTTCTTGCGACTGAAGACGAAACAAAAGGTTCAAAAACTGATTTTGAAGGTGGGAAGGCAAAAATTCATCAAACTCAGATTGATGATTTTTCTACCAAAATATCAAGACTAGATATAGAAGAAATAGCAGATGAGCCAAAGCAAGAAAGCGTAAAAAAGGAAGAATCAACAGAAAGAGATGTTGATGCCAATTATTTTAATCCTAATTTAGTAGTCCAACCAATACCTGAACCAACAACAATTCAAATTGCACCAGCATCTGCTGTGTCAAATGTTAGTATCTCAAACAAAAATCCAAATATACTTATCGAGCAAAATGAAGAACCGCAAGGGTCGCAGGTGGAAACAGCTGATGTACCAAAGGAAAAAATTCCTGTAGAAGAGCCAAAGTCTGGCGACGATGACGATGACGATGACGATGATGACGATGATGATGATGACGATGATGATGATGACGATGATGATGACGATGATGACGATGATGACGATGACGATGATGACGACGATGACGATGATGACGATGATGACGACGATGACGATGACGACGATGATGACGACGATGACGATGATGATGACGATGATGACGATGATGACGATGACGATGATGATGACGATGATGACGATGACGACGATGACGATGATGACGATGACGACGATGACCACCACGGCGACGATGATGATGACGATGATGATGATCACCATGGGGACGATGACGACGATGACCACCACGGCGATGATGATCACCATGTTAAAGGTCAAAGTGATGCTCAAGCAAAAGCCGCTCATGACAAGGCAAGTCAAAGTGACGCCCAAGTTAAAGCAGATCATGCTAAGGCAGATCAGAGTGACGC
>JAAFHP010000058.1 GCA_013298405.1 Alphaproteobacteria bacterium
AGGACCTGGTGTACTTAGAACTGGTCTTAATGTTTTTATAATCTCTTCTTCCGTTTTATCATAATCTCCTTGTTTGAAGTAATCTACTGCCTTAGTGTATGATTTTCTTATTTCACTCAACTTCTTTAAAAAAGTCATATCTGTATTCAATTTGGCTACTTTTGGCGTTTCTATAACGCCAGGAATAGTATTTGTTTTTTTTAAGAGTTCTTTGTGTTGAATGTCTAGTTCTGGAGAGTGTGTAGTGTCGAAATCGCAAAAGGAGCGTGAGCGTACTTTGCCTTTGATGTTTCTTGTTATTGATTGTCCTGCATTGCAAGTTTTATCGCTATCAAACCAAGTTTCATTGTTATTTAGTGGTAATGGGTTTACAAATATAGTTGAACTATGTCTTTTCATTAGGTAGTACAAAGTATAAACAGAATTAACCTAAGGTTGTTATTATACTTAACATACTACTACCATATTCTTTATATTACTAATATTTTATTTACTTTTTTTGGTAGGCATTTAGCTGTTGGTTTTTCGTAAAACCAACAAAATTCCATCTCTTTTTATTGGAATAGAATTAGAGGAGCACTTAAATATTATATTAGATGTTTGTTTAACCTCCAGCCTTCTCGCTTGAGATTTTTATTTATTTTATCCCGTAAAATCTTATATTCTTTGATTTCTTCTTTCAAACGCTTTTGCTGTAAAAGGTCTATATTGTCCTGCTGTAGCATAATACTATCTACTCTAATCATACCATCATAACTATCTGCTTGTGTATAATAATCTGTTGGAGCTATTTTTTTTGCTAGATCGAATATTGATTTTATAACCTCTAACTTTTTTGTGGAAGTTATCTGCAATTGTTTTGATAAAGTATCGTTAAATTTGTTATAACTGATACCTTCCTCGTATAATTTAATAAGTATATTGGCTAGATTGTTATATAAAGAAGCAGTTCTTTTAGTTGTCAACTTATCTACCACGCCTAGTAAGCCACTCTTTTTATCCTCACCTACGTATATGGCTTGAATTTCTTTTAAATACCTGGCTTGGTCTTTATCATTGTCAGAAAGGGTAATTAATCTTGCGTAGTGTTTTGATAAAACCTCTTTGCAATAAAACTGATTAAATAAATCGTTCTTAGGAATGATAGTTGAATATGACTGAGATGCTGGTCTGTAATTTATTATGTAAGCATTTTTATCTTCTAATAAAGCCTTATTTGTTTCTATAGAATCTAAGATTTTTACTTTAGCTAACTCAGTATCATTGCTAAGAAGTGTACCTACAATCTCTTGTTCTGCAATAAAATCCATACCACTTCGAATGCTTAAAAAACCTTCAAAAAGACCAAGCTCGGTACCCAGATAGTTTGCCAATTTAAAATATTTGTAAGATAGATGTATATCTCCCTGATATGCATAAGTTCTACCAAGTAAATACACTATCCTGGTATATAATTCCGCTAAATCTTTTGTACTATGAAATTCTAATAGTATTTCCTTTTCTGTTAAATTATCAAAATTAACTCCTTTTTCTTTTAGTTGTGGATTACCACCTACCACTTGTCCTGTATATTTTGCAAAATCCTTCTTGATCAAATAATTATTCTTAATATATTGCTCTGCAAAATTTTTTGCATAGGTTAGTAACTTACGAGCTTTCAAGCCATCATGATTATCATAAGTATATTGATTTGCTAATGCATGTAATACGTACAAACTATTTAAGAGTTCTGCTAAAGGTAAATCAATTTTTAGAAAATATTTTCTCACATTCTCATCGTCAAAATATTTAACAGTATTTTCTACCTTACTAAGGATTTGGTGATTCTTTCTCTTTTGTGAATCGTCTGAAATATTATCTGAAGAAAGTATTTGTACAAATTGAGCAAAATTATGATTTATTTCCTGTATTGTAGATGCGACATCTTCTCCTTTGAATGATTTATGAAAGAAGCTTATCAATGTTATGCTTAAAAGCATAACCAGCAATGTAAAAACAAAAAATTTAGGTTTATTTGAAACGGTCATAGAACTAGCTGGGGGAGTTTCTGGGTGTATATATATATTTTTTTGAAAAGAGTCCCATATACCTTGAGTATCCCTAGAAAACTCTATAATTGCACTTTCAATACTTTTACCCTGAGTAAGTATCTCAAGTAGCTTGAGTGTAGATTGATAAAACTGCTGTTTATCACTAAAATTTACATATGTTAAGTCATTAACGCGATCTGCAGGCACAGCACAAAAGAAGATAATTACTTGATCTTTTGTACTATCAAAAGGTAACTCATCTGGTTTACAACAAATTATCACTTGCCTAGAATCGTTGTTGGCTTCGTTTGAAATATTGATATCAACTTTTGCTATCCGCAAGTAATTTAATAATTTGTCTAATAATTTTGTTTCTTCACAATCATTATTATAAATTAAGTTGAATTTGTTATAATTACGGTCAGGAGTAGTAGATATTTTTTTTAATTGATTCAGGAATAAATTCTCGATTAGAATAGATAAATAGTATTTGCTAAAGTAGGGGAGTTTTCCTGATTTTTCAGCAAAATCTATTATTTGCTCTCTAGAGTTGTAGCCAAGTTTTTTTGTCAAATTATATAAGTGAGAACCAACGGTTTTAGGGGACAGTGAGAGAAGAGCAGCCGTTTTTTTATCTTTTCTATTGCTTAACAAGCAAGATAAAACGTCTATTTCTCTATTCGTAAAGCTTATCCCACTAACCTCCTTCAATTGTGAGTGATACAAAATTTCCCTTTCGAGTGGATCTATGTCACATTGCATCTTAGACTCTTTGATAATCTTATAAAATAAGTCAAATCTTCATATAAGTAATTACACCTAGCTAAAGTTTAAGTCATTTTACCTAGTTTTTTATTAACACTGTTAGTTTATTCTAAAACCACCATAAATCAATTTTATTTTAATGCAGAGTATTCGGGTAACTTGTTAAAGTGATAAAAATTAGCAACAAAAAACAAAGTCTTGTTTCAAGCAGATTAAGGGATAAACGTAGAAAGTTAGAAATCACTCTCTATGAGGTTCCTAATGATGCTAGTGTTCATACAAAGGAAATGCAGTTCACTGAGACTTTTAGCAGAAAAAAAGTTACTCCACCAAAATTTTATCTAGTAAAAAGCAATAACTTTATTTGAGATTGCTTTTTGTTACCTCAATTCCAAATACACTTTTAATCTCCTTAGAGAGCGAAATATAGAATTCATGTAGTATCGAATCAAGTTTAGAGGATAATAACGAATTCGAACGCATGATTTCATCTAAGGCAATGCCTTTCTGTTTACTGTCAAGTTCCATCGAAATTAATATTGAAGATATATCATCAGCCAAAAAGTCCATAGAATCTTCTATCATAGAATCAATGGTATTTTCTAAGTGTTCATTATAAATCTTTTGTGCGTTCATATTACTTTACTAGTGTTTAATTATAATTTATTGATTTTAATATAATTTTTTACCACTGCAACTTAAATATTTATGTATACCAAGCTAATGATTATAAATAAATCTTATGATAACATTTTTTAATTAAGATATTGACCCTAACGAATTAAGTTAATACACTAATAGTTGTACACGTATAGAGAGTCAAAATCTAAGGTTGTGTACAAAACAAGAGTTAAAGAGGAGAGAAATACTATGATTACAGACAACTCGTGGTACCAAGTCTTAATGTTTACGGTGGTTGTTTTTGTTGAGGCTCAGAGTCTTAGGTTGATTTTCTCTCCTTGTATTCAGAGCAAACTGCAAACATTATTTAAGGAATGAAGAAGATATTATTACAACTTATGAAAGAGCTAATTTTGGGGCAGGAAATGATAATGATGCTAATAAGATGAACAAAAAGCAGCAAAAGTGCTTGAAGGTTTAAGGAAGCATAAAGATTGGATGCAGGTAGAATTAGAAAAATATAAGGGCACTGCAAAATGGTTAAAGCAAGTTTTCCTAGCAATGAATTTAGCAACCAAGAAATGGAGGAATAACTGCAAATTATTAATATATACAGCGATTATAGGTGGCTGTTTGGTTTCAGTACTAAAAGCGTTACCTTGGGAGATAAATAATTAATCAAATTAAGGAGTAATATGGTGGTGATTTTAAAGGGGAATGTGGATACAACTTTGCAGGCGCATAGAATAATAGAAATAGCTTCCAGTGCAGAGGGTGGTTTGATGTGATAGATACTCAGCTAAGAATTAAGGAAAGTAGGTCATTCATGGCTGATGCAAAGATTACAGCCAAAGTCAAAGGAAAAATTAGAAGATTATTTGTTACCAGGAAAATAGCAAATGGTTATGAGTTGCATGTAGAAACTACAGATCAGGTGGTGCATATTTTTGGTAAAGTAGCGCGTGCAGCTGACATAAATACAGTAACGGAAGAAGTAAGAGGAGTGGCTGGAGTTAAATCACTAAAGACTAATATAACGGTCAACGATTAGAACAATATCAAAGATTATATAAAAGTGAATTTTAATGAGGTTATGATGCAAAAAGAAATTATACAAATAGTAAGTGGACTTTTATTACTCGTTGCTTTGCCTATGCTGGCCAGTTGTTGCGTAAAAAGAACTGTAGCAGCGCCGACTTATATAGTCAAAGTGCCTAACAGCCTTGAGCTTAATACTAAATTTGAGAATGAAGCAGGAAATAAAGTTTATTTTAGCACTGGAAGTTCTAATTTATCTTTAGATGCGAAAGGACAAATTGAACGACAGGCCGATTGGCTCATTAGACATCCTAATACTGCGGTGATAGTAGATGGACATTGTGATGAACGAGGTGGAGCAGATTATAACTTAAATTTGGGATTAAAAAGATCTGAAAATACTAAAGCATATTTAATAAAGTCTGGTGTAGCTGGATCAAGAATTCAAGTATCTTCATCTGGTAAATTAGCTGAGCAGACTAACAAATATGGTCCTGATTCTTGGGAAAGGAATAGAGTGGTTACTTTAACTATCAACAAAATAGAATAGTAAGAAATTTTATATAATCAAAGAGGAGTAGGTATGTCATATGAAACAAATAAGGATTTACCAAAGTCAGTTAAGAATCATCTGAACATGCTCAATCATCGTAATGCGTTTAATCACGCTTACGATGAGTATAAAGATGCAAGAAAGCGCTATACTAATGAATCATTTAGAAGAAGTCATCGTGTGGCGTGTTTTGCTGCAAAAGCTAAGTACGAAAAAAATTCAAATGGCAATTGCCACATTATGATCATCGTATAAACAATGCTGATAGTATTTACTTATGAGATGAGGTTAAGATAAGCAATTAAGTGTATAGTGGTAGAAGTTAGAAGATTAAGTTGACAAATAAGGTGCCATTTATATCATCACTCTTATTAACTCAATTATTTTCTTTCTACTTTGTGGGTTTTTAACTTCTCCAAAAGCCTTAATTAAGCTAATTAGTTCTTTTTCGCTCACACTGATATCTTTTGTTTCGGCTTCATATTTAGCACTTTCTTCTGCAAGAGTGCTTGAGGAAAGGAAGTTATCGTCAAACTTTTCATAAAAATATGTTACAGGTACTTTTAAATATTTTGCAATAGCAAATAACTTACCGCTCGAGACTCTATTTGTTGCTTTTTCGTATTTCTGAATTTGCTGTATACTAACACCAACTGCCTTACCGATGTCCTGCTGGCTTAAACCAAGCATTATCCTTCTCATTTTCAACCTTTTGCTAACAAGCTTATCTGTGTTGTCAGCTTTACCTTTGAGGTCCCCCTTATATTGATCAGACATGATAACTAAAACAACTCCACTCTAAGTTTACATAGGGGGGGGGGATGATACTATTGCTGTCTAATTAATGCAAGTTAATTGTATAGTATTCTCTTGAAAACGATGATGATGCAATGTATTGAGAAGATGGCAATATGTAACCTATTAAACTATTTTTCAGAATCCAAAGAATTTTATAATTAATGTTAGGTATTCAATCACTGCATTTCTATCCTCTTCAGATAGCTAATGTACTAAGATTTCCTCCAGATCAGAAATAGCTAGAATCAAAGTTTTGTAGATAAAGTATCTGATAGATCTGTCATTACTCTGCTCTATAAATAGTTTTTCATGTAAATGAAAGTACAATTTATAAATTATACCTAAAAGATTAGATTGATCAGTCTAAGTAATATAGCACTAGTATAGTTACTAGGTAATTTATACCAATACTCTCAATCTAAATAATCCGTATCATAAAATATTAATTGGGACATTAGTTGTGACCCAAGAAATTAAAACAATTATGGAGTTTATTATATGTCAAGAGAACTGATACTAGCTGCTGCTAATAACCAAATAAACAAGGTCTATGAATGCTTAATAAGAGGCGATAACGTTAACTTTAGAGAAAATCTTTACGGTGATACAGCTCTTCACAAAGCTTTGATTTGTGGGCATAAAAGTGTAGTGAATATATTACTGTATCACAACGCTAATCCAGCAATACCTAATAATCAAGGTTTTACAGCCTACGATATTTACAATAGTACTTATCACAGATTCTTGGATAGAGAATTTGAAAAGCAACACGAAGAATCATTAGGTTTAATGGGTAGTAGTAATGTTGAAAATAATTATTACTACCTCAATGATGATTATGATTATGTTGTTTAATTGCGGAGGTAAAAAATGAGTAAAAACAATTATATAAATTCTAAAATCTTAACTTTTGCTATAGTTGCCGCAGTAACTGTAGTATGCGCCGTTTCGGGGTTTGTTATGGCAGGAGGAGGCGTTATGGCAACTGCTGCCTATGGAACAATCCTTGGCGGCGTAATTGGAATAGCAATTGGCACCGTCCTGGATCATTACTATGAAACTGAATTGAGTAGCATCATCGCAGGAATAGGTGCAGTTATTGGCGGTACTTTAGGTGCAATTTATGGCAAAACCAATCAAGAAGATAATGGAAATGATCCCGATAATCTACCAGATCATTCTTTTGCTGAGGGAATTTCTTGCTTAGGACAAACTCTTGTAGGGAATATTTCTAATCTAAAAAATTGTCTAACTGGTGATGTAGCCAGCTGTTTTGAAGCTACTGATGGATTCTCAGAAATAGTAACATGTATGGGAGAAGATAATAACAGATCTAGTTTAAATATTAGTCACTTAACCCCAAGTTAAGATTATATTAGCTTTTAACTTGGGGAATAAGTGAAAAATAATATTCCACACTGTATTATAATTTATGTTACAGAGTCTGAATTCGCCTTTCGCATTTTTTACTAGAATTATTCAGTTATGTAGCAATAAAACGCAACCACAACCTAAAATATATTGTATCAATTATGCCATGTGTACAGAAAAACATATTAATCCATACTTCTGTATTCTTGTATCTAATCAAAAAAAACTACTAGACTACTTCATTTTAACCTATGGTTGATAGCGTTGATTGTGCTAGTTTTCATCGTTGACCATAAATAATTTGATCTGCATATAACTTATGGCTTGGAATATAGATAAAATTATTTTTGTAAGTTTTTTAGTAGCAAACCTTTTTTTAGGTTTAATTTCTAGTCGGGGAGTTCGTAGTATCACAAGTTATGCGATAGGTGATAGAAATTTTTCTACTTCAACTATCGTATCCACTATTGTTGCTACTTGGATTAGTGGAGAATATTTTTTTACAATTGCTTCAGAAGCATATAACAGTGGATTGTATTTTATTTGGGGTGCTACAGTTAGTGATTTAGTTTGTTTTCTACTAATATCAATGGTTTTTGCCCCACGAATGGCTGAGTTTCTTGGCAAACTGTCCATTGCAGAAGCAATGGGTGGTTTATATGGCGAGAAAGTTAGAATAATAACAGCTATATCAGGATTTATTGGTATTACAGGGCTTATTTCTGTACAGCTAAAAGCTGCTGGAATTGTCTTTGAGTACGCGCTTGGGGTACCCAGCGATTTTGGGTCAATAATAGCGGGGATAATAATAACCGTGTATTCATCTCTAGGTGGAATAAAGTCTGTAACTTTTACAGATTTTATCCAATTTATTACATTCGGGATTGTAGTCCCGGTAATAGTGTACTACCTTCTAAAAAGTGTACATACTGTAGATGAAATTACCAGTATTTTAGGTAATAATCCATCATTTGATTACAAGAAAGTCTTTGATTTTACGCAAACAAAATCTCTATATTTTTTATTTCTGTTTTTATTTTTTGCAATTCCTGGCTTTAGCCCAGCAATGTTTCAAAGAATCAGCATGAGTAAAGATACTAAGCAAGTTAGAAATTCTTTTACTATTGCTGCATTTACTTGTTTTATGCTT
>JAAFHP010000059.1 GCA_013298405.1 Alphaproteobacteria bacterium
TCTTTTGAGTGGGCTGGGTTAAAAGGATTGGGGCCCAAAAACTATTTAATTGATCAAGATCAGTACTCTTTTATTATGTCAGAATTTGCCGAAGGTAGAACGTTAAATTTGGACGACACTAAAAACAAAAAAATTCTGGAAGCTATTGGAGCTATCTTATCAAAGGTCCACAAGACAGAGCCTCCTAAAAAGAATAATCAAGAGTTCAGTCAATTTATATTTGGTCAAAAATGGTATCAAACTGCGACTACTGAAAAAAATAAAATTATTGGTCCGTCAGTGCTGAAAGATGCATATAAACATTGGGTGAGAATGAACGTTGAAGTGAATAAGCTTCCTATCGCAAAATCCATGCTCCACAATGATCCAAATTTAAGAAATATATTGCTTGATAATGAAAAAATAACACTGTTAGACTGGGAATTAGCAGGCATTGGTGATCCTAGAAAAGAGGTGGCGCACGTTTGTTCCTGGTACGGACTGAATGATGAATTAACAAAAACATTTTTTACAGCATACTATGGTCGAGCGCCAACAAATCAAGAATTACAGATCTTAAAAACACTTAAGACACAAATATTGCTCGAGTTTGCTTGGGTTGGACTCTCAACTTTAAAGTCTAGTTTTGATCAACAAACATGGGATAAATATTATGATCAAGCTAGCCCTAAAACTGTTGAAGATTTATCGCTAATTCAAATGCAATCAGAGACTAAACCAGATGATGAAGTTACAAGGAATATATTTTTAGGTCTAATAAAACAATTTATGATAGAGAGTCAAAAAGAATGAGCACTTTCTACTTCACAGCAGGAACCAATGACATTCCCGTAAGACAGCAATTATTCCAGCACTCCTTTTTAATAAAAATTTTCTGGTGATCAAGTATGCTTAAGCGATACAAGGAATTGCAGAATTGAGGCTGTAATTAAATCTGCTCTAGTGCAATAGTCACATACAATGAGGGTGGTTTTTATTATTTGAATAAATCGTTCCGAAACGGGTGGGGTATTGTCGTCTTTATGAAGAATCTTGGCGTAATATATCGCTTTTTCTATATCAGTTAGATTAATTTTGGTTTTTAGTTTTTTGTTTATATCTATAATTTTGACAAGTAATTTTGTTGAATGTTCACATTCAGTAAAACTAGGAATAAAATTGCTTAAGTAATTCATGTCATTATATAAATATCAACCATAGGTATAATCTAAATCAATAATGCTATTAGTGCAAGAGTCGTCGTTTATAAAACGATGTCTTCATTTTTTCCTTCCAATTCTCTAGTTAAGCCCGCAAGATTAATCTCGGCACTGCTTGGATCATCATAATGATTGATAATAAATGTATCCCCATAACCATGTTTTTTCATATAGGCTTCGTTTCTACTCCTCAACATCCAATTATTATCAGCGCCTTCTTCTGATAGTGGTGGGTGATCGATTATAAATGCTGAGACTATTTGATGCCCATACTTATCTTCTAATATCTTATTAATCCCTACGTGCAAATTACCAACTACAAATACCACCCCTGATTTAAATTTATGGCAAGCTTGATGTATTGAATCTGCCATGTGTTGATCTCGTGCGTTGGTATGATAAGGATCTCTTGGATTCTTAAAATCTAGCTGTTCTCTAGTTTTTGAATCAATATCTACTGCCACATAATTTAATCCTTGATCTTCAATCATTTGTAACAATTTTGTTTGAGCTAGATACATTTCTATACCACCTTTAACCAAGTTAATAACCTTATAATTAACTGAACTTCCTTCTGCATTTTTTATCCAGTTCTTCAGGCCATTTATCTCGTTTTCAATTACTGCTTTGCTTTCAGGGATAGTTCTACCCCTTGGTTCTTCAAATGCAAATGTTGTATAATTATGTTTTGTAAGAACTGGCAATAACGATGTAACTGTTTTAGTAGGAGACGGATCTGTATGTACTTCATAAAATATGGCAGTTTTACACGAATCTTGTTTCACTAACGGCGATTTAGTGGATATAGAATTGGAGTTATCGTTATTACTGTTATTGTTCCAATTCATGCTATTATAAAGACCGATAGCACCTGCACCAGCCATTAAACTTAACAAAAACAAACCTAATTTCGGATTACATTGCATGGCGTTTTGTATCAGCAACTCAAAGCTTGTTTTCTCCCCCTCTCTTTGTTGTAAAAACTGCTCGTGATCACGCTGATGATTGGCGAGTTCTTTGCTCGCTTTCATATTACTATTATTTCCCTTGTTAACCTTAATTTTTTTACCTTTAGGCATACTATTCCTCTTAATTACCTTGTGTACTTAATATAACATAGTTTAAATTTATCAAGCTATATTTCAGTAATTTTCAATTTAAACACAAAAGGGCACTGCACCTTCAAGTTAACGAAGTCAGAAAATAGAGAATATTGAGATAAATAGAAATCTCTAATATTCTAGAAAAGTTCAAACAGTTTATCTCGGTTATTTATTATATGCATCTACATCATCCACGCGGTATAGGAAGATACCATAGGTTTAATGACAGTTATAGAGATATCTAAGAGGAACTATCCTATAGGAATAAGTAGTCCAGCCACGAAGCATACGTTTATGGCGAGCTTTTCACTTTAAGGGAGTGAGTAGGAAGTGTGAACGTAACCCAGGGGGCAAGTAGCATTTAGAGGAGATAAGCATTAAAGTTCATGGTATATATTTTGTATTACGGCGTGCCGTTGGTTCTGACGGCTATTCGCCTTAACTTGATTATTCGACTGTTATCTGGCTTCAATGGTAATTGTGATCGACAAACTCAAAAGTTATTAATCCGATACGACGTGTGTGTCTTAATACTAAGCACGTTCTAGCAAAAGCCTTAATAATGCTCATCAGCCAACGTATCAAAAAGAGAAATCGTTGATAAAGTTTAACTCTTCAAGGGGTGTACACACTACATTGTAATTGATGGGTAAAATAAGGAGTATATTTGCTACTGATGTGGGGCGATATACAAAAACTATCCAAGAACGGAGATCTTCATTGGTGGTAGCTAAATCAATCTGGGATGAAGCTACAGATAAGCTTCTTGCTGCCTACAATTCAAGAATATTGCCTTTTTTATCCCTACAATTAATTAACTTGCTGGCGTCTCTCACACAGGTAAGTAAATTAGGTGTTTTTTCTTGACCACAGCTCATCCCAGACTTGATTTGTGGTCTCCGTCACTGGTTGTAGAGATGCGCACCTAGGGATAGCAGCAAGCCATGGGCAGGGAAATAGGATCGGGAGTCACTTCCTACGCTTTAGATGAGTTGTTAATTTGTTTTGGGGTAAGCATGCTTTATTCAGCGTTACCTAAAAACTATGTTTTTAGCAAGTGATATGTTTATAATATATGAATAAAATTTAATAAATATATTTGTAAGCTCAACTTACATTAACAATTATTTTGTGACAAACATTAATTAAACCTAAACTTCTAATATTGAATTAAATAGAGTTGCACAATCATTAATAGAAAGATTTTAGAGCTTATACCACTATATATAGCCATATAACCCACAAGTAACACGCTATTTAGTATTTCTACTTTTAATTTAAATTAATAAAAATTTATATTTATTCAAATATTTTCATTGATTTTACAATAAAATATGTTAATTATCCTACTCAAGTAGTTAACATTAATAAATGATTATAAAAGATGAGTAAATTTGCGGAATTTGATTTTGTTGGAAATTTAGATGATCAGTTTAGTGCAGTAAGTAGTACAGCTAAAAAGGCGAGAAAGAAGTTATCGTTTAAATCTGCAACAAAACAACAAACTCTGCGAGAAACTCGAGTCGAAGTTGAACAGAGGCAAGAAGAGAGCAGAGATGTAATGACGCTAAAAAGCTTTAATAAAAAGCAAAAGAAAGAGCTAGAAACGACAACTCAAGAAAAGGTAGAGACAGTAGTTCCTCTGGAGTTTCTACTTCCGTTTGATGACGAAGGAAATATTGTACCTTTTCCTTTTTATGAGCAAGATGTATTATTACCATTTGACCAGCACAATCCCTGGGGTAATGGCTCAGGTAATCTTTCTCAAAAGTCTAGCTTTACTATTCCGTTTGCAGCCCCAATTAAAAGAAAAGCACTAATTCAATCACCAAGATCTTCAGACGAGGATGTTAGTGTTGAGCAATTAACCTCTTCTTTCCTAAGTCAACGTAGTGATGATAGTTTAGGGCTTTCTGTTGTCAGTCAACCTCAGATTCGTAAAATTGGTTTTCAAAAAGCATTAGCTGAAAGCCTCCATGTACAGTTGCCAAAGCATTTTCTAGTAGATATCAGCGAAAAGGATTTACTAGTAGTTGGCAGACCACATACTCATGGATCAGCTAAACTTCATTGTCATATAATACCTTTTGCGTTTGTAAAGCATATGATTAAGGGCTTAATACAAGAGTCGGTCGATGTAAAGGAATTGGTTGAAAAACTTTCAGCATTAGTAGTTATGGCTGCAAAATCCCAGAGAGGCTTTGCCATTAAGTCATCTGACCTAGAACGTGAGGAATATAGGGCGATTAAACCTAAAATGTCTCAGCATTATGATAGGGTTATCAAAGGAGAAGAGGAAGGCGTTTTTTTAGCTTCTCCAGGTAAACAAGATAAAATTTTTTCAACTCCTTCTAAGATGCAAAAAGCCGCTCAGGAATTTAGCAAATATAATCTTGAGTTTATTGCGAGTGCTCTAAGAGATATTAAGAGCATGATCTTAGATCATAACACTAGTGTAGTATTTTCTGAAATTCTCTCCAGATACGTATTTGATTTATTAAATAGCGGAGAGAATGTAGTTTTTGCTAAGGAAGGTAATACTCTAAGATATGAGATAAGGTTATATGATGATGAAGATGATGCTTTTCGTGGTAATGATGATTATAAAGTGGTGTCATCTAGGGTGCTTAAAGCGCTAGTAATGCCTCATAGCGAAGCCAATGAAGAAATTTACAGCAGAGTCAGAATAGTTGATGCTGAAGGGCCTCATGTGAAAACTGGCTGCTTGGCAATAGATCAGCTAAATAAAATATTATTAGATAGCTCAAATCTGGGGTATATAGCCAATTATAACTATCAATATAATTTAAAATTGATTCTAGCCAATTATCAAGATGATCTAGAGGTTTATAACGGCCCAATTGATGCTACGGGAAGAATCGATGATCAAATTGCAAATCATCTTGCAAAGACATTATATTGTTGCCTGGATTTAAAAGCGCTTGAGGATCTGGTATTCGTAGCTTCTAGAAAAGGTTATGAAGTTATGGTTGGAGCCAAAGGGTCAAGAAAAGTTAAGTATGCTTTTAAGGCTGGCGAAGATTATAGAAACGAAGAAATGGATAAGGCAATATGCCGAGAAGAATTCCTGAGAACTCCTTCAAAAAGTAAAGAAATATTACCTTCTAAATTGGCAGAGTTATTTTTAATAGGAACTGCAACTTTTTCTTCTTATTTTAAAGCACATGAGGAATTTAAAGTATTGTGCTTAGCTAAATTAATAGAAATTGCATTTAAGGATTACGGTATCATTGAAGAAGAGCAGATGGTGTTTACAAACCAAACAAAAGATGCACTTGATTCATTTAGTATTAATTTATTACCGTATCACATAGGCTCTCCGCAATTAAGATTAATGGGCGAGGAAATAGGTCTTAGAGAATATCTTAATGGGTTTTCATCTGATAGTAGTCCCTCTCCTACACTAGGAAGTCAAGATAGTGGCGGTTATTATAGTTCTGATGATTTCTAAGTGATAATTTATCAACTACAAACCAGATGATACCCATTCAGAGGAAGTAGAGTCATATTTAAGTATTCTAGGATCACTTTCGATACTATCAAATACTATATCTTGCATCAGATTATCATGCGATGAAATAAAACCGCTTTCTGGTGCAAACATAGGGTAATGTGGTTGATAATTTTTATATTCTAAATTGACATATTTCTTATGTATAGCATCTTTGGTAGCTTTGATTAGATCATCTAGAGTTTTAATAGTAGTATTGTTGATGGAATTTATTTGTAATCTATAAATACTTTTGTAATCCTGAACAAACATTTCTGGAATGCTACTAAAACTGCTACCAGTTTGAACATTAGCAAGAGTTACTTTGCCTATTGGAATTCCAGATTTTAAAGATACATAATCATCTGCTTCAAAGAATATTCCCCCAGCAAAATCAAGCATTCTGCTTATCTTTTGTTTTTCTAGGTCATAAGATTTTATGTCTTGTTCTAAGATTGTTCCATTCCTTATAACTGAGATTTTTACGGCATCAGTTTTTGCTTTGCTTAATTCTAGGTCAAATAAACATAAATCTGCTGCTACGTCTTTGCCGTTAATTTTCCAAATTATATCGCCTGGGATAATTTGGTTTTCAGCCGTAGAACCAGCTAATACTTTCCTAACAACAATTACCCTATTGCGTGCATCAGGATATTTTGTTATATAATCTTTCATCATTTCTTGCGAAAAATTTCTATGTTTTACTGCCTTATCTAAAGAATAAAGTTCAGTGATTATACCTATATGTTTCCTACTTATATCTTGTTTTCCAACAATATCTTTTAAAACATGTGTGACATACTGACCTTTAAGAGCTAATACATGTGTTTTACCACCTCCGTATAAAACCCCAATTGCTTTATTGCTTGAGTTAAGTACAGGGGAGCCACTTGCTCCTCCGGTCGAATTCATATTAATTGTATATGATCCTTGCGGCATTTCACCGTATATCTCGTATAAGTCAGACATGTAGCCAGTATGAAAAGAGAAACCTTGACCTTCGGTATTTCCTACCATGTATAATTCTTCTCCTATTTTTGGCTTAACATCGGTAAATTCAATAATTTCATGTTCTTGAGGAAGGTCATTAACATTGATTTTTAGTACTGCAAAGTCGCAATATTGATCATAATATACTAATTTAGCCTCGGCTTGTTGACCATTATGAAAGGTTAGAAAATATGTGCCAACAGATGCCCTGCCAACCACGTGCGCGTTTGTAACTATAAGACCGTTTTTAGCATCTACTATAAATCCTGTGCCAGACCAGCTACCTGTATTTTGATAAGCTGAAACTGGAACTCTGCTATTAATTGTTACTATTGCCTTTCTAATTTTCTCAACATCTCTTATTGGCTCACTTCTGGCGTATGATGAGCCTGATATAATCAGTAACAATACAAATATTTTTAATTTATTTAACATATATCTATATTTACCCTCTTGTAAAAATTAGAACTTGCACTATATGAATACTTAAGGCTAAAAAAGCAGAAAATAATTTGTTAGTCAAATAAAATATATATATACAGAGGTTTATTATTATGGGGAAAGTAATTGGTATTGACCTTGGGACAACGAACTCATGCGTTGCAATAATGGATGGCAAAGAACCAAAGGTTTTAACGAATAGTGAGGGAGAGCGCACAACGCCATCAATGGTTGCATTCACCGATAGCGGGGAAATGTTAGTTGGGCAACCGGCAAAAAGACAGGCGGTAACTAATCCAGATAACACATTATTTGCCATTAAGAGATTAATGGGTCGTAATTATGATGATCCAACTGTCGCTAAAGATAAAGATATGGTGGCATTTAAAATAGTTAAAGCTGACAATGGAGATGCGTGGGTTGAAGTAGCTAAGAAAAAATACTCACCAAGTCAAATCAGTGCTTACGTGCTGCAGAAAATGAAAGAAACTGCTGAAAATTATTTAGGTGAACCAGTAACACAAGCAGTAATCACAGTACCCGCTTATTTTAATGATGCTCAAAGGCAAGCAACAAAGGATGCAGGTAAAATAGCAGGCTTAGAGGTCTTAAGAATTATCAATGAGCCTACAGCTGCTGCTCTTGCTTATGGTCTTGATAAAACTGAGAATAAAACTATCGTGGTTTATGATCTAGGCGGCGGGACATTTGACGTTTCTGTTCTTGAAATAGGCGATGGTGTCTTTGAAGTGAAGGCTACAAATGGTGATACCTTCTTGGGCGGCGAAGATTTCGATATGAAAATCTTAAACTATCTAATAGAGGAATTTAAGAAAGAAACTTCTGTTGATCTAAAAAAAGATCCATTAGCACTACAACGTTTGAAAGAGTCTGCTGAAAAAGCTAAGAAGGAACTGTCCAGTGCGCAACAAACAGACATTAATTTACCATATATTACTGCAGATGCAACCGGACCAAAGCACATGAATATAAAGCTTACTAGGTCAAAACTTGAATCGTTGGTAATGGATTTAATTGATCGTACTATTGAACCATGTAA
>JAAFHP010000006.1:0-717 GCA_013298405.1 Alphaproteobacteria bacterium
TTTGCTATTAGATATTTCGTTATTTCTGCAAAGGGTCAGTATTCTGTTGATTTCTTTGGTATGCTCTTTTACTACATGACTACAATACTTATATACCCGACAATGTCTTACTTAATTGAAAAAGCAACCAAGAGCTAAAAAATATAATGCTGGATAAAAAAGCCCTAGACAGACAAATTACTACTAGAAGAACTTTTATCATAGGAGCTGGTAAACTAGGGTTATTATTCCTTTTAGCTGGAAGAATGTTCTATATGCAATTCATAAAAAAAGATGAATATAGAACTTTATCAGATAATAACAGAATAAAAATGATCCTCTTAACGCCAAAAAGAGGTAAGATATTAGACAAAAATGGTGAAATAATAGCAAAAAATAATACCTGCTTCCGCTTGATGATTGATAAGAATAACAACTCAGATTTTCAGCAGGAAATTGATTATTTAGCGACAATACTAGAGCTTGATAGTGAGCAAGCGTCAGAAGTGCAAAAGAGAGTGCAAAAAAGTGGCAAAAGAGTAGCTACGATAATTATTGATTTTCTTGAATGGAGTCAGGTAGCAGTTATCGAAGAAAGAAGAGATCACTTTAAAGCCCTGTTTATTGATACAGGCTTTGAACGGTTCTATAGCAAAGGCCCTGCTACTGCTCATTTTATAGGATACCTTGGAAGACCAACACTTGAAGATGGAAATCAAATTAAATTAGCCGACGAGA
>JAAFHP010000006.1:727-34835 GCA_013298405.1 Alphaproteobacteria bacterium
TTTAAAGTTGGAAAATCAGGTATTGAAAAATCATATGAAAATTATTTAAGAGGAGAATTTGGGTTCAAGAGAATCGAGGTAAATGCACTTGGCAAATATGTCAGAGAGTTAGGTAAAAACTCAAGTATACCAGGAAATGATCTATCACTAAACATAGATTTGGAAATTCAGGAAAAAGCATATTATCATTTAAATCAACTTGGAAGTAGCGCAATAGTAATGGACTGTGAAAGTGGCAATGTCATTGTTTGTGCTTCTGCCCCTTCTTTTGACCCGAATAAATTTAGCAAACTTTCTAATAAGTACTGGAATGAGTTAATTAATGACCCTCATAAACCCCTGATAGATAAGACCATAAACAGCCTCTATCCTCCTGGTTCTGTATTTAAACTTATAACCCTCATTGCAGCATTAGAATCAGGCATCTCTCCTGAAAATAGGGTGATATGCACCGGCTGGTCATCATTTTTAGGAGGAAATAATTTTAGATGCTCAAGAAGCAAAGGACATGGTGCAATAAATCTTATGGATGCTATTAAATATTCATGTAATACATATATGTTTACTATAGCAAAGCAAATAGGGCCGAAAAAAATAATCGAAGTTGCAAAGAGATTTGGGTTTGATAGCCTAACCGAAGTTGATTTGCCTGGTGAATTATCTGGCTTTGTTCCAACGGACGAATGGAAAAAAGAAAAGCAAGGAACAAAATGGTCACTAGGAGATACTTTAAACCTCTCAATAGGTCAAGGTTTCCTACTTACTACCCCTATACAGCTTGCTAGATTTATTACTACTATTGCATCTGGTGGAAAATTGTTTACACCGAGAATATCATCAGCCCTGCATAGCAGATATTCATACGTACATATTGATCCATCACACCTAGAGATCATTAGAACAACCCTATATAATACTTTAAATACCCAAGGAGGAACCGGATATTTAAGTAGAGTAGATTATAAATCAATAGAAATGGCTGGCAAGACTGGTACAGCCCAAGTAAGAGCAAAAAAGAACGCTGCTGATGATTTAAGCAGAGATGATATTTCTTGGGAAAGCAGGAATCATGCAATTTTTGCAGGGTTTGCACCATTTGATAAGCCAAAATATTCAATATGTGTTTACTTTGATCACGGCGGAGGTGGCGGGAGAGCAGCTGCTCCGATTGCAAAAAAAATTATGCTAGATGTTCTATCTAAGTATATGTAAGCTATTGCTCGTCATGCTGAACTTGATTGAAGCACCCGATTTTAACCTTATGAGATTCCAAATCAAGTTTGGAATGATTGTGAATAGGTTTGGGACAACTTATGATAACATTGCATTAATTTACTATAATCATTTCGCTTATATTTTTGCCAAAACCTCTTAAGAAATCTGCACCACTCATCACTTGTTTACCTTCTGGTTTAAGTTTTTTTATTATTAAACTACCTTTTCCGCAAACCACTTCAAACTGGCTGGAAACTATCGACCCTGGCGTATTATTATGATTTTTATCTATTGGCTCAGACTCAATAATTTTTATCATCTTATCATCTAAGAAAAAGTAAGCTCCTGGCCAAAAAATCATTCCTCTGACTCTACAATCTATTTCATAAGCACTTAAATTCCAGTCAATCTTGCCCTCTTCTTTGCTTAATTTATCTGCATAAGTTATGCCTTCATCAGACTGCTTTATCTGCGGAAACTGTTCAATATTATCCAGTACATCTTGAAGTAACTTGGCTCCAATATTTGCGCTTTTATCATGCAACTCTTGCAAACTAATTCTAGAATCTATGACAAAATCCTCTTGAAGAATTATATCACCTGTATCAAGCCCCTCATCCATTTGCATAACACATACAGCCGTTTCACTTTCACCATTAATTATGGTCCTCTGTAGCGGCGCAGCTCCTCTGTATTTCGGAAGCTTTGATGGATGTATATTTAGGCAACCATACTTCTTAGAGTTAAGTATATTTGGTGGTATGATAAAACCATATGCTACCACCACAATTATATCAGCTTCAACCTGGTCCACTAATTCAATTGCTTGATTATTTTTGAGAGTTTTGGGCGTAAATACTTTTATGTTATGCGAATTTGCCAAATCATGAACCGGGCTATTTGTCAATTTCATACCCCTATTTTGTGGCTTTGGCTCTCTAGTAAACACAGCCTTAACATTATGTTTTTTATTTTCAATCAATGCTTTCAAGGCAGGAACAGCAAAATCAGGTGTTCCCATAAATATTATATTCATTCAGCTACTTTATGCAGAAATTCTTTTAAGTTTAGTTAGCTTTCTTAGTACAATGTCTTTTTTAACACTAGATAGATAATCTAAGATCACTTTACCATTTAAATGGTCCATTTCATGCTGAATTGCTCTTGCAAGCCAGCCATCAGTTTCTATTTCTTTCTGATTGCCATGATAATCAAGGTATGACACCTTAACCCAACTAGGTCTTGCAACTGGAACCCCTTCCTCTGGAACAGACATGCAATATTCTTTTGCAGTAACCGAATCTGTTGAAGTTTCTTTGATCTCAGGATTGACAAGATAGAGCGGATAAAACCCTTCTCCTCGTTTTTTATCATCGTCACTTTGTAAATCTATTACCAGCAACCTTTTTAGTATCCCAACTTGATTAGCAGCTAATCCAACTCCATCATCAGCATACATAGTCTCAAGCATATCATCTAGTATCTTTCTAATACCATCATCAACACTTTCAACTGCTAGTGCTTTTGTTTTTAAGATAGGATCTGGCGCTGTGATAACATTTAATTTTGTCATATATTTCATTTACAAACAATCAGCAGTAAATTCTACCATGAGGATTAAAATATGTAAACTACTCAAATGGTTTTACTATTACCATAACAACTGCAATCACCATGAAAATAACTGGAATTTCATTTATAATGCGATAGAACTTTTCACTATGCTTATTTCGCCCAGCCGCAAAATCCTTTCTCCATTTTGAGAACATTCCATGCATTGCTGTTAAGACTAGTACCGCAAACATTTTGATGTGAAACCAAACTCCAAGCGCAACAAATCCATATATATATGCAATGATAATCCCAAAAATATAAGTTGTTATCATAGCTGGGGTCATTATTATTTTTTGTAATTTATGCTCCATTACTTGAAAAGTTTTATCCATTTCAGAACCAATATCTGCTTTTATGTGGTATATAAATAATCTTGGCATATAAAACATTGCCGCCATCCACGAAATAACCGAAATAACGTGTATTGCTTTGTACCACATGAAATAATCCTGCATATTTTTTCTCCTTTCTTACTTACACATACAATCATTAAAATTTGTTGGGCACATTCTAGAATTATTCGCTGATTTTATAATTTCTTCTTTTTTCTTTGAAAAATCAATGATTAGATCCGCAAGACCATCTATATAAATTGAATTAGTCCCTAATGCCGGGACTCTCAAGTAATTTACCTTATATTTATCAGCTATTGCCTTATATTCTATATCAAGCTCTACTAGTGTTTCTGAATGCTCACTCACGAATGCAATTGGAACAACAACAATTTCCTTTCTTTCTTTTGCCGCTTTTTCAATTTCTTCGTCAGTACTAGGACCAATCCACTCAAGTGGCCCAACCCTACTTTGATAAGTGATTTTATAATCCTCAATTTCAAATGACATATTATCTAGAACTGCATTAACTGATGCTTCTACCTGCCATTGATAAGGGTCACCTTGCGCAATTATTTTCTTAGGTAATCCATGAGCAGAAAATAATATTCTATAATTATTTTTATCTTTTACTTTACTTATTTCATTTTCAATTAATGAAGCATAAGCTTTTGAAAAAAAATCTTCATTCGGATAGCAACATATTGCTTTTTGTTTTATACCTTTTAGACTACTTTTCTCAATTTTTTTGAAAAAATCTGCAAAAGATGAGGATGTAGTTGTGGAAGAAAACTGAGGGTATAGTGGAACTAAAATTACTTCAGTTGGAGCAAATTCTTCTATCTTCTTTATGGTCTCATCGCTCATTGGATGCCAATATCTCATACTAATAAACACTTCGTATATCTTGCTATCATCCTTATCTAATCGATTTTTGATTGCATTTAGTTGAGACATAGTTTGATCCAAAATTGTCGACTTACCTCCAATTTTTTGGTATATCTCTTTTGCTGTATTTTCTCTTTTAGATGAAATAATCTTAGCTACTATATACCTTAATATTAGTGGTAATCTAATAATCTTTTTATCAAAGAACAAATTAAAAAGGAATGGTTTAACTGCACCTAAACTATCAGGTCCACCTAGGTTAAATAGCACTACCGCAACTTTATTTTTTTGAGTATTTTTTGACATAATTTACTAGATATTCAACATTTTCTACCGGAGTTTGTGGTAATATACCATGACCTAAATTAAATATAAAATTCTTATCTTCAACTTGATTCAATATTTCCTCTGCATAATGTGATATTTCACCTTTGTCAGTAAGTAAGATAATTGGATCAAAATTACCTTGTACAACTATATTTTTTTGCCATTTTTTCATTTGTTCTATTGGTACAAATTGATCAACCGCTACTCCATCTATTCCTGTTGATTCTATATATTTTTCATAGTTATATCCAGCTCCTCTCGGGAACCCAATAATTGGAATATCAGGAAAAATACTTTTTAATTCTCTTGTAATTATCTTTGTTGGTTTAATAACAAAATCTTCAAATAAATCACCATTTAAAACACCAGACCAAGAGTCAAATAACTTTATTGTATCTGCACCAGCTAATATTTGATTTTTTAAATATTCAATAGTATTACTAGTTATTATAGATACTAATTCATTAGCAAGAGATTTCTGTTTGTATAAAAATTCTTTACTTATAGAAAAATCCTGTTTTCCTTTACCTTCTAGCATGTAGCTTACGACTGTCCATGGACTTCCTGCAAACCCTATCAAGGCTACTTCTTTCGGTAATTTAGCTTTTGTTTTTGCTACTGTTTCATATATAGAGTTTATTTGCGAGGATAAACCATTACTAATTACTTTAAGATCTTCTATTTTTTCAAATTTTTTAAGAATAGGGCCTTCATTTTTTTCAAATCTCACATCCCAACCCAAGCAATGTGGTAAAACCAAAATGTCAGAAAAAATAATAGCCGCATCCATTGAAAATCTTTCTACTGGTTGTAAGGTAACTAAAGAAGCATTTTTTGAGTTATAACAAAGATCTAGAAAATTAGAAAATTTAGATCTTATTTCCATATATTCAGGTAAGTATCTTCCTGCTTGTCGCATAAACCATATAGGAATAGTCTTATTTGATTTAGTAAAAGTTGAAGTAAATAAGTTAGTTCTCATAATAATATAATATTTATATATAAATAATATAGATAGTTGTTGGTGATGTGAAAAATAGAGATTAGATTTTAACCACAGAATTATCAACAATTTTAATCATTTCCTTGACTATAGAAAATAAGTTAATTTAGATATAATTCAAGATGCCCACATAACAATTAATACAGTTAGTACTTATGTGAAAAAAATGTTGGCACTTTGGGGATATAACAGTTTAATAAAGAAAAGAGATTATTATATACAATTATATCAACAAACAACGCAAGTTATCAGAAGCTAATAATTTTATAGCAAAAAGCGCTATAACTTTAAAAATTATCCACAACGAAGAAAATAAATGAAAAAATTAGTAATACATCTTGTTTCAGAATCATCGGGGCAAACAGTAAAACATGCAGCAAATACCGCTCTAGCAAAATTCAGTGATGTAGAGGTGAAAAAATATCACTGGCTTATGATAAGAAATAAAGAAATGCTAGCCGAAGTTTTCGAGAAGTTAAAGATTAAGCCCGGAATAGTATTATTTACGATGTCAAATGAAATGCTAAGGTCCGAGTTAAAGAAGTTTTGTTATGAAAACAAGATCCCTTGTATTTCTGTAGTAAGTAGAATAGTAAAAGAAATAGAGGAGTATTTGGGGACATCTGCAGATGTTGGTGTTGGGTTTATTAATAAATTTGATGACAATTATTTCAACAGAGTAGATGCGATAGAATATACTTTGAAACATGATGATGGTCAGTCTTTAGAAGGGCTTGATGAAGCAGATATAGTTCTTATTGGCCCATCAAGAACTTCTAAAACGCCAACTTCAATTTATTTAGCTTATAACGGTTTTAAAACAGCAAATGTTCCTCTTGTAGATGGAGTAGATTTTCCTGACATAGCACCAAAAGGAGGTAGGCCTATGGTTTTTGGACTGGTAATTAATCCTACTAGGCTAATTGAAATTAGGGAAAGCAGAATGAACCTATTACAAGTTAAAGAAGATACAAACTATACCGATATAAAAGTTGTACAAGAGGAATGCAAGAAGGTAAAGAGAATATGCGCTGAAAATAATTGGAAAGTAATGGATGTTTCACTAAGGTCCATAGAAGAAACAGCAGCAACAATAATGAAGGAATATTATGAGCACAGAAAGAAACAAAGCGGTACTTAATATTGCTATAACTGGAAGTTTTGCATCTGGTAAATCATTTTTAATAAATTGCCTTAAAAACAAAAGCTATAAAGTATTTTCTTGTGATGATTATGTAAAGAATCTATATCAAGAAGATAGGATCAGAGTGAAAATAATAGAAATGTTACATATTGAAGGAGATTTTTCAACTACTAAAATTGCAAATGTAATATATAGTGACAAGCAAAAGAAAAAGATATTAGAGAATTATATACACCCTCTTGTTAGAAAAGGAATAAAGGATTTTGAGCAGGAAAATAAAAGTGAAAAGATTATTTTTACAGAAGTCCCTTTATTATATGAGACAAATTATCAAAATCATTTTTATCAGGTAATATGCGTTTATTGTGGTGATGAAACAAGGTGGAAAAGGGCGCAAGGAAGAGGAATGAAAGATAGAGATTTATTTGAAAAACTAAAAAATATACAAATGACTCAAGAAGAAAAAATGAAAAGAGCAGATATATTGATAAATACAGATATCGATATTGAGTCACAATTAGAGCATCTAATAAATCAGATAAACAAAAATGCATAGAGAAATAATTTTAGATACAGAAACAACTGGTCTTAACCCTGTAGAAGGTCATAGAATAGTAGAAATAGGCGCTCTTGAGATGGTGAACAAGGTTTTAACAGGGAACAAAATTCATTGGTACGTAAATCCCGAGCGCAATATGCCAGAGGAAGCGTATAGAATTCATGGAATATCTGCTGAATTTTTAAGAGATAAGCCTCTTTTTAAGGATGTCGCTGATGAGTTGTTAAAGTTTATTGCTGGAGCAAAGTTGGTAATTCATAATGCTCCATTTGATATTAAATTTTTAAATCATGAATTATCCAAAGTTAATTTACCAACTCTGCTTCTATCAGAAACGATAGATACTTTAATACTTGCAAGAAAGGCTTTTCCTGGTGCTAGAGTAAATCTTGATGCATTGTGTAAAAGATATAAAATAGATAATTCCTCAAGGCAATTTCATGGAGCGCTAAAAGATGCAGAATTATTAGCAAAGGTGTATATTGAGTTAACAGGTGGAAGGCAGGTTAGCTTTACCATGATGCAAGGGGGAGGTATGATTAATCAATCCACAGCTAGTATTTCAGAAGTTATAGGCAATAAGATTACTATCAAACCAAGCGAAGAAGAGATGACGCTTCATGATGAATTTATAAAAAAGTATTTGAGTAAGTAAAACACAAATAATGATAGAAAAGGAAAATATTAGAAAAAAAATACTTGAAAGAAGAAAGCTTCTTAATGAAATAGATTTGTTAGGTGCAAACGAAAAAATTGTCAATGCATCTAGAGATATAATTAGTTCATTGGTCAAAGAAAAACAAAGTAAGATACCTACGCTTGCTATATACTGGCCGCTTAAAGGAGAGCCAGATTTACTTAAATTAGTTGCAGCGTACAGTGGTAAAGTTGCTATTCCTAAAATTAGAGGAGATAGGATGAATTTTGTTAAGTATGATTTGGGTTCCTATTTAGAAAAAAGTATGTACACTGGTCTAATGCAACCAGAGTCAAACATTAATGCTATACCAGAATTGGTTTTTGTTCCTGGTCTTTCATTTTGTGTGAATGGATATCGCCTAGGTTTTGGAAAAGGATATTACGATAAATATTTTGAAAATCATCCTAATATTACTAAGGTCGGGGTTTGCTTTCATGAGTATTTAATAGAATCATTGCCATATAATTTAAATGACATTAGGATGGACTACATATTAACTGATAAAGCAATTATAGTACTGTAGATGGGCATTTTTGATATAATAGTTATGACTATAGTCTTAATATCCTGTCTTTTTGGGTTGTATAAAGGCATGATACATTTACTAGTAAACTTTATTGGGTTTATTGCCTCGCTTGTTATTGCTTTTGTACTGTATCCTAAAATTAAAGTAGTGGTAGCGAGCTACTTTAATAATGAAGCGGTTGTAGCCATTACTAGCGGTATTTCATCATATATGTTTTCGCTACTAGTTTTTACCTTTATTTGTTCAAGTATAATAATGATGGTATCCCCAATAAGTCAGGGATTTCTTGATCGCATTTTAGGACTAGTTGCAGGATTTATTCGAGGAGCTCTAATTGCCTTGATTTTATATGCTATTGTAGCGGTTTTTACTACTAAATCATATCAAAAAGCAGAGAAAGTTGGAGATGTATTTACTAAAATATCAACCGATAAATATCCTGATTGGCTAAACGATTCAATGTTTACGCAATATTTAGATAGTGTCCTTAAGGATGTTGTCAAAATGATTCCTAATAGGATTATAGAACATGAAATTAAGCCCACAAAAACAGAAAAAGATGAGTTCATTGATGATATGAAAGAAAGGATAAATGAATCAACAGAAGAGTTTGGTAAAGAAGTTGAAATAAAACAAGAGTGATATTATTTATGCAAAAATATACTCTAAGGGAACATTTTAATGAATTAAAAAAACGTTTTATTAGAGTGATTTTAGCTTTTTTGATAAGCTTTGGTATTAGCTATTATTACAGTGATGATATATATAAAATAATATTACATCCACTAATTTCAGTTGTTGATAATGCTAGTAGAAAAATAATATATACTAGTCTTGCAGAGGCTTTTTTTTCATATATTAAAATTTCCTTTTTTGCAGCATTAGTTATAGTTCTTCCATTTTTTGTGCACCAGATTTATGCTTTTATGAAGCCCGGCCTCCATAAAGGAGAGAGAAAAATGCTGGCACTTATTTTATTTTCATCGCCAGTTTTATTTTATTCTGGCTGTATTTTTATGTTTTACTTTGTTGTGCCAAGTGCTTGGTCGTTCTTTTTAAGCTATGAAAAAGTTAATATAGGGGTTCCACTGGTTTTAGAAGCAAAAATAAGTGAATACTTGGATCTAGTTGTGCACTTAAGCGTTGCCTTTGGGTTATCTTTTCAATTGCCTGTTTTTATGGCTATTCTATCTCTTATGGGAGTAGTAAGTTCCTCATGGCTGAAAGATAAAAGAAGACTGGCTATTGTAATTATTTTTATTGTTGCAGCAATATTAACTCCGCCAGATGTGCTCAGTCAGATAGCTCTTGCAATACCACTTCTTTTATTATATGAACTCTCAATTATACTCTGTAAGTTACTTGAAAAAAGGGAGCTATAAATGCTAGATATCAAATGGATCCGGGAAAATGAAAAGGAATTCAATGAATTGCTACAAAAAAGGGGCATAAAAGTTGATTCGCGTCAGTTGCTAGATCTTGATGAAGAAAAAAGGCAGCTAACTACTATCATTCAACAACTACAGCAGGCAAAAAATACTAAATCAAAAAAACTAGCAAGCCTAAAGGGTGAGAAGACAAAGGAATTTGAAGAAATAAAAAGAGATGTTGAGCACATAAATGAAAGACTTGCAGAGCTTTCATCCAAAATAGATAACGGAGATCAGTTGAAAAATATTATGGATCTTATTCCTAATTTACCCTCCAAGGATGTGCCATATGGTGTTGATGAATCTATGAATAAGCTTATCAAAGAGTATGGTGAGAAAAAAGAGATCATCAATCCAAAGGAACATTTTGACTTAGGGGTTGCTTTGGGCATGATGGATTTTGAACAAACGGCAAAAATTTCTGGCAGCAGATTTGTAACTTTAAAGGGGAGTCTTGCAAGATTAGCTAGAGCGCTTACTAATTTCATGATTGATATTCATACTCAAGATTTTCAATTTGAAGAAGTTGCTCCACCAGCACTAGTAAGACCAGATTCAATGTATAATACAGGGCAATTACCAAAACTTGCCGATGATTCTTATGTTGTTGAAGATGGGAAATACAGATTAATACCAACAGGAGAAGTTCCTTTAACTAATTTAGTATCAGATACAATATTAAAAAGAGATGAGTTACCACTAAGGTATGTAGCTTACACAGAGTGTTTTAGATCAGAAGCAGGAAGCGCTGGCAAGGATACTAGAGGCATGATAAGAAATCACCAATTTGGTAAAGTAGAGTTAGTAACAATAACAACACCAGAAGAATCAGAGCTGGAACATCAGAAAATGCTTACTGCTGCTGAAGAAATATTAATAAGGTTAGAACTACCTTATAGAGTAATGCTTCTTTGTTCAGGAGATATGGGTTTTTGTGCTCAGAAAACTTATGATTTAGAAGTATGGTTGCCTGGGCAAAATAAATATAGAGAAATTTCTAGTATTTCTAACTGCGGGGAATTTCAGGCAAGAAGGATGAAAGCAAGATATAAAGAGTTTGGAGCAACAAATACGACTTTTGTTCATACTTTAAATGGTTCAGGTTTAGCTGTTGGTAGAACGCTAGTTGCGGTTATAGAAAATTACCAGAATAGCGATGGTTCAATTACTATACCTGAAGCTCTAAGACCATACATGGGTGATGAATCTATAATAAATAAATTTGTATATTAACTAAGTGAACCAATATATTCCTGATATAATAGGCATGATAGGGGTAATTTGCGTTGTTCTATCATTTTTCTTGTTGCAAGTAGAAAAAGTTAGATATGACTCATGGGGATACTTACTGCTTAATCTGTTTGGTGCACTGATGCTACTTTATTCATTAATATATAACTGGAATTTGGCATCAGTTATAATAGAAGTAATGTGGTTAACGATAACTACATATGGCATCATAAAATACAAAATGCTTAAGCAGTAGTTAAAAATAACAATAAAAGCGAGCATAAATTGTAACTGAAAATCTACTTATAATATTCATTGGTTAAGAGACATCCTAACTTATCTATACTTTGTTTATAAAATGGGTCTAAAATGCTCTAAGACAGAATCGATAAGGTATCTAATGCATAGAGTAATTATATTTCTTTTTTTCATAGTTTTTACACAGATAACTTTGGCAGCAGAGGAAAAAAAGGCTGAAACAGCAATACAATGTGTTGATTCGGTGAACAAAGATCAGCTAATCGGTGGCTGGTATTTATGGGAGCCATATCAATATAATAGAATTACAGCGGGTGGTTATAGTCTCACTGGGATGGATATACAATTGGTTAGGAGTATTGCTAAAAAAGTTGGTATTGAGATCAAATATGAGCAAGTTGATTGGGCTCAGCACCAGAAAGATCTTAAAAATGGAACAAGAGATATTGCAGCAGGGGCAACATATACTAGTGCTAGAGCAGAGTATGTTTATTTCTCTGTTCCTTACAGGTATGAGGAAAATTCACTTTTCACACTCAATGACAGTAATAAGAATCTTGATTTTAAAACTGTTTCAGAGTTTTTGGCCCAAGTAAGGCTACAAAATTACATACTTGGTGTAACTGAAGGCTTTATATATGCTGATCCTCAAATTAATGTATTTATTAATGATCCTTCTAATCAGGATATTGTAAGAAAATATGCTAATGACGTGGAGGAATTAAATGCGCTTATGAAAGCTGAAATAGATGGGTTTATTTCGGATAGAATTGTAGGGGCAGCAGCAATACTAAGTAATAAGGCAAGTAAAGTACAGGAAGTACAACTAAATATTAAGACACCAATTCATTTAATGTTTAGTAAAAAATCTGTACCTTTAGAATTGGTCGATAGATTCAACCGTGAAATCAAAGTTTTTAGTAACACCGAGGAATATAAAAATATTGCAAAAACTTATCTATATCCTGTCCTATTATTACAAACTATAGATTCAAAATGGTATTACTTCATAGGAGTTATAGGGACGTTTGCTTATGCTATTTCGGGGATTGCTCTGTCAGCTAAGGATAATGCTACTTTGTTTGGAACATTTATTTTTGCAATGCTTCCTTCAGTTGGAGGCGGGATAATGAGAGATATTTTAATTAATAGGGATGAAGTTGGAATATTTTTAACACCCTCCTACATGTATTATATTATTATTGCTGTCCTGGTCGGTTTTTCGGCTATCAGACTTCTTGAGTATTATAATAAAAATGCCAATGAATATGATCAGGTGACAAAGTTCTGGGATAATATATTTATAATTGGAGACGCACTTGGTCAGGCAGCGTTTATTGTCACAGGGGTGTGTATTGCAATAATGGCAAGAATAGAGCCCATAGAATTATGGGGGCCATTTTTTGCATTTCTAACTGCTAATGGAGGAAGTATCTTAAGAGATTTGATACGTAGCAAAGGTAATATATCTTGTTTCGATGGAACTATAAACGCAGAGACGTCCGTAGTTTGGGGACTGATATTTAGCGTATATCTTGATGTTAACTCGCATAATCCAGATCCAAATTCGATTAGGAACGTTGTGATTATAGTAGCAGTAGGTGCTTTTTGCACTAGGTTAGTGGCATATTATATGAAGATACCTAATCTTAAATTCAGAAGCGAGACATCAGATATAGCGCAGTTAGAGCCAACTCAGCAGCAAATTAATGAGGAAACAAAACAATAGATTGGTGAGTATTTAGTAATAAATCACATTAGATTTGATACAATATTATATTATGACACGTAATCTCTAAGTCTACTAAGGTCATCAACTATGTTTTTTAAGAAAGACTCAAGTCTTCCTGCACTTGAGCAGGGTCTATTACTTAAAACACCTACAACCCTCAATGCTTTATTGGATCCCGGGTCAAGCTCGGGAAGACTATTAATGCGCCAGGAAAGATTAGTCGTACTGTTTGTACTATTTCTTCTTAGTCAATCCCAAATCAAGTTTGGGGTGACCCCTGTCCCTAGTCAAACTAGATCTGGGATCTAAAGGGCCTTGTGTGATTGCTTGAAGGTGGATCCTGAATTTAATTCAGGATGACCCAGAGCTGTTACGCTGCAATTTTATACTGCTAATAGTATTTACAACTTTCTGAGTCTTAGGGTTGTTTGCACCGTAATTTTTTGTATGAGTGCCTAAGGATTTATTTAACATGTTCCGAGCCTTGTCCAAGTGGCCTTGTTTTATATATAGTCTACCTAGATGATAATATATCCAACCAATGGCCATATTGTCTTTATCAACTAGTTTAGTGTACATTTCAAGACTTTTATTTAAAGCATACTCTGCTCTTTCTAAGTTATTCAAGTCAATATAGGTAGCTCCAATATGACCTAATGTCCATGCGTTTTCCAGGCAGTTTTTAGGAGTGTTCTGTTCATATATTTTTGCAGCTATTTCAAGTAATTTTATGGCTTGATCACTGTTTCCCAAATTGCGACAGACACAAGCAAGATTCACAGACAGCCATGCAGTTTTAGTATGTTTATCACCATAGAATGCTGTATAATACTTTAAAGCTTCTTCCAAAAGAGTTTTGGCTTCTTTATACTTTCCAAGGTCTTTATATACAATAGCTAAATATGCAGATGCTCTAGCAGTTTCGATATGCTCTTTGGTATAATGATCCTTATATATATCAAAACCATTTTGTAAAAGTTTGATAGATTTATCATATTCTCCATAATGCCGATATACACTGCCTAAATATACATATATCCAAGCTGTTTCTGGGTGCCAATCTCCATAATATTTTTTGTATATAATGATAGCCTTTTCAAACATATCTTTTGATTTCTGGTAACTTCCTATGTTTCTATGAACAGCAGCAAGTCTTGCAATGGTTTTAGCTGTTCTGATATGATTTTCACCGTAATATTTTTCATAAGCAGTCAGGCTTTGTTCTAGTAGAACTTTTGCTTTGGCATAATTTGATAAGTGAAAATAACAAATACCAAGGTTGTAGCGTAAATTTTCTCTATCTAGTTCAGAAAATAAATTATCCTTACTAATTATCGTTTCAATGTGTAGAGTTAAAAGTTGAATCTTGCCTAAATTATCATTTTCAATTTGGTTATGTATATAGTCTTCAATTGTCGTGGAGATATTATGTAAATATTGTTGATCATCTGAGTGTTTAAGTAGTGGTATAAAATACGTTCTAATAGCAGACTGAGTATTTCTATGGATAGAAAAAGTTGATTCTGAATGTTCATTAGTTTCTTGAGTGATTAATGAAAATTTCTTTAGCTCTCTCAGGAAACTATCAACTATAACTTCATCTTTAAACAAAGATAGCAACTCTTTAGGGATATTTTGTGAATTAGAAATACTGATAATAAATAATAGATCTTTAAAATCTGGAGATATTTTAATTAGATGGTCAAGGGATAATGTGATAATGTCGTACCTTGTTTTAGTATATTCTCCAACATCTTGTAGTATATTTTTTTGAGCAAATATAAAACTAGGATTTGGTGTTTGTGTGTATTGCAAATATTTTTCACAGCTAATTTTAGTTTCTTTTATGTAATGAGCAGCTATTGAGATATCAAGAGGAAACGATGGGATGTTCTTTAAGCAACTTTCATAATCCTTTTTTTGATTCTCAGATAGTTGATTATTACCTGATATAATTTTTGCAAATAACCTCAATTTCTCTACGCTACTGAGGTCATTTACATAAATAACATTCTTGTCTGAAATGTAATCACTGTGAGTTATATTAGCATTGCTAGTAGTAATAATTACTTTTCCATTTCCCCAAATATTTTCATCGTGAGGGAAGTATTTTATTACTTCTTGGAAATTTCTAACATTGTCATATATTAATAGCCAGCCATTGTATTTTCTGATTGATTTGCTTAAAAAAAGCCATAATCTTCTTTCTTTTTCTGACACGTCACGTATCGTTTTGATTTGCTCTAGCTCATCTTGGTCTTTTGAGTTTTTAGCTGCTTCCTGTGCCAATTGCTGCATAGAAGAAATAATTGTTTCTTTGTTTTCAGCATTTATTTCCCATATCAACGATGCATCAGAGTTTCTAGCATATTGTCTGGCAATAGTAGTTTTTCCTGAACCTCCTATGCCAACTAGTGCTACCGATTGTATACCAGTATTTTTTGATAGTTTTTTTTCTAATTCTTGTTCTATACTTGTTCTCTCAAGAAGCTTGTTATCTTGAGGAACTAGTAGATCATTATTTATAATAGAATTACTGATATTAATTTTAAATAATTTTGAGTAATTTTTGAAAATCAAAGTGCCAATAGACAAAAAAACAGAAGTGATGATGAATAGTAATATATAATTTTTGCTTACAGAATTCTCTAGTTCAGAGTTACTTTGTTTATCCTGGTTAGCACCAAGATTCCAGGACATATTTATGCTGCTAAACTCTTTTTTTGCGCTAGAGATTACTTCCACAAGTTTTGGATTAGAAATAAATTGCTTCAGTAAATCAAATAGGGAATCGTAATAATTAACGTTTTCGGAGAAATCTAGGTAATTTTGATCATCATCTTTATGAATATTGATTTTGTTGTTTAGTAAAAGGAATATATATTTTTTTTGTTCAAAATCTATTCTCAAATTTTCATTTAGTACTACAACTGTGGGTATGCTAGTTTCTTCATTGTTAGTATATAATGCTATATTTGCTATCTTTAAATCCGCTTCAATTTGTTGCAATTTCTCCTTTTCTTCACTTTCTAAATGTTGGTGATATAAGTGATAATATGAACCATTGTTATTCAAGGTGCTTGCTATATGATTAAGATACTTATCAATGCAATTTCTAACTAATAGATGAAAATAATATTCACGAATGATTGTTGATTTACTAGTTTGCTCAATAAAATCAATGATGCCTTCGCGAGAGTTAGTGCCAATTTTCAATATAATATTATGAACATGTGCACTAACAGTTCTCGGAGAAATTTTAAGTAAATTAGCGATTTTCTTTTCGCCTCTATTGTGAATGATGCAAGCAATAACGTCTATTTCCCTTTGGGTGAAAGATATATTATTTATATCATTTAAATACCCCTTATATATGAGTAACTTCCTGTTGTAATTCATCCCTTATTGTTAACCTAAGGTTGGTGAAAATTTAGTTTATCAAATATAAAAAATATTAGAACTACTTTAGGTTAGTATGCTGATAAAATTTTGAGAAACTGATGTAAATTAAACCCTAGATTTAATTGTGGTAATAAATTAATCTGGTACCAGGAATGCTAATAGTCAATTTAGAGGTTTGATATAGGTATTTTATACCTAGTGATGTGTTTAGTATAATTTTGACAATAGATACATGGATAATATTGATGCAAGATTTAGTCTCAAGACTACGCTATAAGTAATATTTATTTGGTGTGATTTTGAAAATTAGAGCAAAATAATTTATAAGGTTACTTTTATGACAACAAGATTGATGATTGCAGCGGCAAATAATAATTTTAATGACGTTATACAATACCTAAGGCAAGGAGATAATATCAATATGCGGGAAGGGCTGTTTGGTCAAACTGCGTTGATATGTGCACTCAAGTCCAATCACATACAGATGGCGAAATTACTGGTTGCTTACGGTGCTAATCCAAATATTAGAGATGGTAATGGGTTTAATGCCTTTGATATACTAGATGGCACATATGATCAATTCCTAAATGAGCAATTTCTTCGGCAACAAGAAGAAGAGTCAAAATCAATCGGAACTAGTGATGATTACTTAAACGGTGATTTGGGGTGGGGGTGGTGAGATTAATTATGTTTTTATGGTAGAGCTGAAAAGGAATTTTACTATCATACGCTAATGTATTAGAATGCGATTTTACTAAATTCGATATCTAATAAATGGATAATCATAGCAAGTTTTATATCAAAGAGTTAGACGGTGTGAGATTTTTGGCCTTTGCACTGGTGTTTATTCACCATAATCAGCTATTTGATAATAGTGTGTATAGGTTTATTGCTGAAAGAGGATGGATTGGAGTTGATCTATTTTTTGTATTAAGTTCTTATTTATTAACTAGGATATTATTTATAGAATATAAGCAAACAGGAAAATTAAATATAAAAAATTACTACCTTAGAAGAATTCTAAGAATCTGGCCCATTTATTTTTTATACGTATTTATTATATCAGATTTACCAGACAAGTATTTTACGCTTTTTGCATCAAATGTGTACGCAAGTGTATACAGAGTTAGTGTAGGCCATGTATGGACAATATCGTATGAAGAACAGATATACTCATTATTGCCTTTTGTAGTAATTTATTTAATAAGAAATGAAGCAAGGTTTATACCTGCCTTCGTAATTATACTACTTTCTTCTATAAAATACTTATTTATATATTATAAATTAGATCATAATGCGATTTACACACTGCCTATTACCCATTTTGAATCGATAATTTTAGGCACGTTAATGGGTTTAGGTTATTTTGATAAATTACTTAATAATATCAAAATTAATATATTACTAGTATTTTCAGTATTATTTTTTTGTACTGTAGGAACATTATTTATAATTACACCTATGCTTCACTATACATATTTGGCGGCGGCTATATTTTCAGTAATTTTTGTATATAGTGCAAATAAGAACTTCTATCTTTCAATGATTTTAGGTAGTAAAATTATGAGGTATTTGGGTAGGATCTCTTATGGTTTATATCTATACCATGTGGATGTATGTAAATTTTGTGATAAGGCCTTGCTAAAGCTTGGAATGGAACAGAATGGCATTCTATTTTTATCTTCTATATGCCTTACGATTTTGGTATCATCAATTTCATACAGATATCTAGAAAAACCAATATTAGGCATCAAAGATAAGTATTTCACTACTATAAAAATATAGGATCTATTTTATCTTTTTATAATTTTAAGCATCAGCAAGGTTTTTTTAATAATATATATTACTTTTCTACCTAAATAAAATTTTCTTAAATTAGGTAAAACTAATTGATAGGCAAGAAGATGTAAATAATTCTTCATTCTAGCTATAAACAAAAACACTTGTTGTTTTCTGTATAATTTAGAGCTTAAATTATTTGTCATGTATTTGTAAAAGTACGATCCATAATCATCTCTGGTTTTTAACCATAGTGAATCAATTTCAGATTTAGGGTCTTTGTGGTCTTCAGTTACGTGGCCTGTAAAAGTACCTCTGAACAAATGAAAACCAATAGTTTTTTTGTTATGAAAATATTCCTTTGAGATTACTTCAAATGAATGCACACCAATCAGATACATCAACTCATAAGCACTTCTCTGGGAAAAGGAGAAAAAATTCTTGTCAGATAGTTTCTCTCGTATTTTCCAACCTACATCGTAGGAAAACTCAAATCCTTCAGAAATTGGATATTTAGTAAAAGATTCGATTCTTTTCTCTTCCGATACATTCGCATAAAAATCAGCCTCTCCAAGTGCCGATTTTTTATATGCGCACCCGTACGCAGATGGAAACCATGGATCCCCTATGCCAACTTTATTCGGATACGGGGCGCCTATCGCAACATTGTCCTCATTTTGTTCTAAATAATTTTTGAATATATTAAGATAATCTTTTTTAACCCAAAAAAAGTCAGGATCTTGAACCAATAAATACTTGGTATTGCACTTTTTTAGAACAAGACTAAGCCCTTCTCCATGCTGACCACTTGCTGTCGTCTCAGACGGATTGTGGTATATTATTTCTATGTTTTTATATTTTTTGTAATATGGTTCAATAAGGCGATCCAGTTCTTCTTTTTGATGTGGATTTGAGTTATCAACAATTATCAAATTAAATGAAGAGGGGTCATTCGCCTCGTATAATATTTTCAATTGCCAGTTGATGTACACACTACTACTGTAGTTAACCATGCCTATTGTCCAATCTAGAGTAGAAATATTACTACTTGGCATACTTAATTACTTTTTCTGCAATATATTCCCTATCTTCCTTTGATACCCACCATCCAACAGGAATACATAAATGAGTTCTTTCAAACTTTTCAGTATTAGGTAAAATACTCTTAAAATCCTTAAACATAGTGTGTACATCATTTCTGGCATGTACTTTAGAAGCTCCAATTCCAAATTCTTTAAGTTTAGTCATTAATTCATCTCTATTTTCGACATGGAAAGTATATAGCCAGTATGAAGATTCGCCATCACTATTTTCAGGTATTATCGTTACATTATTGTTGACTTTAAATGCTTCATCATAGAACTTAGCATTTTCTCTATGTTTAGAAATTATTGATGATAAATGATTAAAATTTTCAGAGCCTATTGTAGCACAAACGTCATTCATATGAGCCTTATAGCCAGCTTCTGCAACATCAGTTTCGCACCTTAAATCCTTTGTTTCATTAGTTTCTCGATTAATTCCATACCATCTTAGAAGTTTAGCACGTGCATAATCTTCTTTTGATTTGCAAACTAACAACCCACCATCCACGCTTGTTATATGTTTGATAGCTTGAAGTGAAAACATAATAAAATCAGAATCGCTGCCTATAGGACGTCCTTTATATTTGGTTCCCATAGAGTGGGCTCCGTCTTCAACGACTTTTATATCATATTTTTTCCCAATATTATTTATCTTTTCTATATCACAAGGATTTCCTCCCCAGTGAACCATCACTATTGCTTTGGTATTTTTTGTAATTTTATTTTCAATTTCATTTGGATCAATGCTACCTGACAATGGGTCCACATCAGCCCAAACTATTTTTGCGTTGTTAGTAATTATTGGGGTATTGGTTGCTGTACATGTTATTGGAGTAGATATTATTTCAGCATTATCTGAGTGATTAATGGCCATATGATAGGCTATTTGAAGGCCAGCCGTTCCACTATTCAGTGTTAGAACGTTATTATTTCCCATATAATTTGATAATTTTCTCTCAAATTCTGCTACTCTTGGCCCCTCGCCTATAAATCCAGAGTACAATACTTCTTTAACTTTATCTCCGACTGAGTCAGCCATAAAAACCTTAAAAAGCGGAACTTCTCTTTTCATACTAATATCTAATTTTTAATTTGTTATATTCAGATTTAAGGATATCCATATAAATATAATCATAATATTTATCATTCCTATATATTGCTTCACGTTGTATTCCAGTTTCAATAAATCCCAGATTTTTATATAACGTCCTTGCAATAGTATTATTTTCTAGTACACAAAGCCAAATTTTGTTAAATTCAAGTACTTCAAATACGTGACGAAAAATCAAATTATACATAATTTTTGCATAACCATTACCCCTATGTATGGGATCTATATCACCACCCACAGCTATACTTTTATTCCTAGTGTCTATATCGTGCGTTCTTATCATACCGATTTTTTTTATATTATCATCAACAAAATTTAAGTATTCAAATATATAATATTTTTTCTTTTTGCTGTGTTTAATAAAGTTATACCAATTAAGCTGACCTTGAATTGTGACTATACTATCGTCTCCAAGGAATTTTCTGGTAGAAGGATGATTACGTAGATTCATTAGATATTCTAAATCATCTAGTGATACTTCCCTGAAATAAAACTTTTTGTCTTGATATAGGCTAAATAAGTCCATGATAAAACCTACTCAAACAGTTCAGATTCATTTAAGGGTTTCCCTAGTAAATCTTTGTTCGTAATAATAGGAGTTTTCGTGTTGTTCCAATCTATGCCAATATTACTATCATTCCAAATGATACTTCTTTCCATCTCTGGAGCATAATAGTCAGTTGTTTTATACAGCATTTGTGTCGAGTTTTCAAGGCTTAAGAAACCGTGTGCAAACCCTTCTGGAATCCATAACTGTTTCTTATTTTCAGCAGATAAAATTACACCAACCCACTTGCCAAAAGTTTTAGAGCCTTTTCTTAAATCTACAGCAACGTCAAATACATTTCCTTGAACAATCCGTACCAACTTTCCTTGTGCTTTTGGGTCTAATTGATAGTGAAGTCCTCTTAAAACGTCTTTATGTGAGGAAGAATGATTATCTTGAACAAAAGATATATTTCTGCCAACTATATTTTCAAATTCTTTATGGTTATAGCTTTCGAAAAAAAAGCCTCTATCGTCCTCAAATATCTTTGGTTCTAATAATATAACATCTGGTATTTCTAATTTAGTATAAATCATATCTATTTCTTATCTTGTATAATTTGTTTTATTAGTTGATCTAAGTAATACTTCCAATCTTCAATGTCTATCCTAAATTTACTTTTAAGTAAATTAGTATTGAGTATAGAATTTTTTGGTCTTTTAGCTGGTAATGCTAATTGCGTGGAACTTATTGCATAGATATTATTTATATTACAATTCGAGTTATTACCTGACCCTTTTATTTTGGAGAGGACATATTTTGTTAACTCATACCAACTGACACTACCACAACTCGTTAAATTATATATACCAAGCTTTGAGTTTATATCTTCATCAGAAATGCATTTGTATGTTACTTCAGCTACAAAATCAGCACTAGTTGGCGCCCCAATTTGATCATCAACTATTTTAAGAGAGTCATTTTCTTTTGCAAGTTTGATAATTTTGTTAATGAAATTTATGCCATGTAAACTGTATACCCAGCTAGTTCGAAAAATTATATATTTGCAACCAGAGTTAATAATTGCTTTCTCCCCTAGTAATTTTGAATTGCCGTAAATTGATAAAGGGTTTGGCAAATCTTGTTCTGTATAAGGTGCATCCTTAGTGCCATCGAAAATATAATCAGTAGAATAGCTAACAAGCAGAGCATTTATATCTTTTGCTGCCTTTGCCATAACTTCTTGGGCCTTACAATTAATATTATATACAACATCTGGTTCAGATTCTGCTTTATCTACGTTAGTATATGCTGCAGCATTAATTATTACATCTGGCGTATGTTCAGTAATAATTTTATATAATGTTTCATAATTTTCAAAATTAGCTTCGTTTCTACCAACGCATATTAGATTGTTGGATCTTGATAATTTTTCTTTTAAATGAGAACCAATTTGTCCTGTACTACCAAAAAGAATGATTTTCATTTTCAATTACAATTTATTTAAAATTACAGCTAAAATCAGTCCTAAATTACCTAGAAAAGTTTGTCTATATATACCAATTTTCCACAGGCCGGTTATTCTCGAAATTAGGTGACTATTTCTTGCCTTATCAAACTCATCTAAAATCTCTTGATTTTCTTTAGAGAGTAAATTTTTTTTAGTCATTAATGCCTCAACGTTAATTGAGTTCCATTTTCTAAATTTGCCTTTAAGGAGTAAATTAATTCTTTTAATTCTTGCAAACCAACTTGTATTAGCGCCAATTTGATTATTTCCATGCTGTCTATATCTTAAGCTAGGATAGGTATCATATATCATTTTGCCACCAGCTCCGCTAACTACAATATACGCCCACCAGTCGTGACTCACTACATCAAGGGGTCCAAACTCTTTGAGTAAGTTCCTGGCAAGCATGTTCATAATCATAGTGTTTCCGCCAGCAATACTTTGTACTATAGCATTCTTAAAACTTGGTGATTTACTAAAAATGGTAGAAAATCCTAGATCTTGGTTATCGTAAGAGACCGTTCTTGTGCGTGAGCCATATAATACTGGTATGTTCTGATATTCTTTCAAGTTATGTAGAGCCCTTGTGATTTTATCATTTTCCCAAATATCATCTTGATCAGAAAAAGCATAATAGTCAGCACTTAAATCATTCATGCAGAGAATAGATAAAAAATTAATAACACTGCCTGATTTTGGGCCATTAATTATTCTTAGTCTATCATTGTTATTTGAATCTTTGCCAAATAGAGGTTTATATTGTTCTAGAATTTGTATTGTACTATCTGTAGAACCATCATCTGAGGCTATAACAATAATATTTTTATGAGTTTGAGTAAGAAAGGAATCAAGCTGTTCTTTAAGGAATTGCACGCCGTTATATGTACACATCATTATTGCGACAAGTGGCTCTTGTAAGATCTTGTTTTCTTTCATAATAATAATTTTTAAAACGTGTGATTATCACACACTAAACGAGCTTCCGCAACCACATTTTCCCTTTTCATTTGGGTTTGTGAAGGTAAAGCCTGATTTGAATTGCTCTTCCATATAATCCATTTCGCAGCCAATTAGATACATTAGGGCTTTAGGATCGATGAGTACAGTTACACCTTTTTCAGTCAACACTTCATCGTATGGCCCTTTTGCGTCTGCATATTCAACAAAATATTTAAAACCAGAGCAGCCACCAGATCTGATACCTATTCGTATGCCCAGAGAGTCTCTGCCTCTTTTAGCTAGAAGAGTTTTAATTTGATTTGCTGCCCCTTGAGATAAGGTCATTACGCTTTTGCTACTCATTAGACTTTACTTGCGTTTATTTTTATAGTCTGTAATAGCTGCTTTTATAGCATCTTCTGCAAGCATTGAGCAATGAAGTTTTACTGGTGGCAGGGATAGATATTGGGCAATTTCAGTGTTTTTAATATCAAGTGCTTCATCTACGTTTTTCCCCTTTACCCATTCACTCACTAGTGAACTAGAAGCAATGGCTGAACCGCAACCAAATGCTTTGAATTTAGCATCGACTATCACTCCATCATCGTCCACTTTTATCTGGAGTTTTAATACATCTCCGCAAGCAGGAGCGCCAACTAAACCGGTGCCAACAGAATCATCATTTTTATCAAGAGTGCCAACATTTCTTGGGTTCTCGTAGTGATCAATTACATTTTTACCATATGCCATAATTTTTCTCCTAATATCTTAATGACTAGCCCATTTAATCTGGTTAATATCTATTCCCTCTTGCACCATTTCCCAAAGAGGGCTGAGATCCCTTAAACTATTTATCTTAGATAATGTAAGTTGAGCTGCGTATTCAACTTCAGCTTCCGTAGTGAACTTACCAAAACCAAACCTGATAGATGTGTGAGCCAACGCATCATTTACGCCCAACGCTCTAAGTACATATGATGGTTCAAGTGATGATGAAGTGCATGCAGAGCCAGAGGATACAGCAAGATCCTTAATTGCCAGGATCATAGATTCTCCTTCAATATATGAAAAACTTAAATTAACATTACCTGGATATCTTCTTTGTCTGTCGCCATTAAGAATAATTTCATTAGCATTCTTTTGAATAGTATCGACAAATTTGTTAAATAAAGTTTGAACATGGTGAAAATCTTTCTCCATTTCACTTAAAGCAATTTCAGCAGCTTTTCCAAGTCCAACAACTAATGGGGTGGGTAATGTGCCTGATCGTAAACCTCGCTCTTGCCCACCGCCATTTATAATTGGCAGAACCCTGACTCTTGGTTTTCGTCTTACATACAGTGCACCAATACCCTTGGGGCCGTATATCTTATGACCTGAAATACTTGCAAGATCTAGATTTAATTCCTCAACATTAATTGGTATCTTACCAAATGCTTGTGCTATATCACTATGAAAGAAAACACTTTTCCTTCGGCAAATTTCTCCTATTTCGCGAAGAGGCTGTATTACACCAATTTCATTATTAACCGCCATTACAGAAACCAGCATGGTATTGTCAGTAATTGCATCTTCTAAAACATTTAAGTCAATTATCCCGCTTGGATCTACCGGCAAATATGTTACCTTAAAACCATCGTTTTCCAAGTGCCTGCACGTATCAATTACGCATTTATGTTCTGTGGCAACAGTTATGATGTGATTTTTTTTACTTCCGTAAAAGCTAGCTATACCCTTAAGAGCCATATTATTTGATTCAGTTGCTCCTGAGGTAAAAATAATTTCTTTAGGATTAGCTCCAATTAAGTGTGCAACTTTTGACCGAGCAATCTCGCAAGCTTCTTCTGCTTCCCATGCGTATTGGTGGCTTCTAGAATGCGGATTACCAAAATTATTGCTAAAAAATGGAATCATGACTTCAAGAACTCTTGGATCTACTGGTGTAGTGGCTTGATAATCCAAATAAATTGGTAATCTTTTACTTGAAGAGATAATTTTTTGTCTTAGTGTGCTTAGGTCGCTCATATATAATAATTTATTTACTTAATTCAATGTAAGTTTTGATAAAATAATCTACTTCTTCTTCGGTATTGTTATATCCAAGAGATACTCGAATCGCAGATTTAGCTTGATTATCGCCATATCCCATGGCTTCTAATACTTTTGATTTCCCAACTTTACCAGAAGAGCAAGCAGCACCGGACGAAACTGCGATTCCTTTCATATCTAAGGCAATTAATAATACTTCAGAAGTTTTTTTAGGGTTTATAAGCAAACTAGTATTAGGCAATCTACTGACTTTATGACCCACAATCTTTAAGCCCTCTATTTTGCTTAATAAAATGGTTTCCATTTTATTTCTCATCTTAAGAGTAGTGGAGTTATTAGAATTTGCTTTGGCTATTTTACTTGCCATGCCAAGGCCAGCAATTGCAGTTACATTCTCGGTGCCTGATCTAAATCCTTTTTCTTGTCCACCGCCGCAAATTAGTGGCTTCAAAGCAAATTCATTTTTTGCAATCAATGCCCCGCTTCCAAGTGGTGCCCCAAATTTATGCCCGGAAATTGATGCAAAATCAATTCCTAGTTCTGTTAAACTAATTTCCATTTTACCGATTGCTTGGACACAATCACTATGGATCTGTGCGCCATATTTATGAGCAATAATCGATATTTGTTTTAAAGGGTTTAGGATACCTGTTTCATTGTTAGCGTATATTACTGATACTAATTTCTTAGAACCAGTTGATTTGCTTAGCTTATCTTCTAGGTCATTAAAATCAAGTGCGCCATTATTATCCACTTTAATAACTTTTACTTTCTCAAATAAATCACAGCAATATGATACTGAGGCATGCTCAGTTGCAGAGATGAATATTTCTGCGTCCTTATAATGTGATAAAATCATGTTGTTAGCTTCTGTAGCGCCTGAAGTAAAGATAATTTGATAGTTTTTGTGTCCATCAATACCTAGCAGTAGTGCTATACTTTTTCTTGCGTCAGTAATTATTGACTTAGCACCTCTGCCCATCGAATGAACTGATGATGGATTTAGCGGTAAATGATAAAACTGCGCCATATGGCTAACTACCCCAGGGAGCATTGGAGTAGTAGCGTTATGATCCAAATATATTTCAGTTTTAGTAACCATACTTATCTATATATTAATTTCACCATTCACAACATCTGCAACTGAGATGCTAGCAAAATAGTTTCTTATTTGTATGCTAAGGCCTTTCCATAGGGTATGAGTTTGGCAATTAATGCCATTCTTTCTACAATTTTTATCCTTTGAGCATCTAGTCATTTTCAAATTCTCATCTACAGCATCAATTATATTTTCAATAGATATTTTGTCTGAGCTATTACTTAGTTTGTAACCACCACCTGGGCCTTTGATAGAAAAAACAATATTAGCCCTTTTTAATTTTGAGAAAATCTGTTCCAGGTAATTAAGTGGTATGTCCTGATTTGCACAAATATCAGCAAGTCTTGTAGGATTTTCATTTTTATTAGCAGCTACTTCTACTACTGCCATGACAGCATAGCGGCTTCTTGTAGTTAACATCATATGGATAACTTATAAAAATAATAACTAATCTGGATGCTACCTTACCCAACTAAAACAGTCAAGTATTAATTGGGTTAGCTACAATTACTCCATCTCTCATAGCAACTTGGAGTGTAGAAGATTTTTTTGCCTCAGCAACTGATGATACTATTGTTCCTTGATCGTTTCTTATCATTGCAAATCCACGATTGAGTACATTGTTATAATCTAGGCTCAAAAGCAGTGTTGAGCATAAATTAAGTTTATGATCTATGGGTAAAAGTAATTTCGTACTTTTTGCTAGCAAGTTGGCGGCTAGGTTGTTGTATTGCAGGAATTTATATTTTAGTATTTTAGTTGGCTTTATACGATCAAGAGTAATGTGCGATAAGTGAATAGTCTTTTGTTTTAATAAATTAGGCAAAGATCCAGCTAGTCTAAAAGATAAATCATCTATTTTTTGAATATATTGATTAATATTTCCTTCGATTTGATTCTGCAATCTCTTGGCTAAAACATTTATGGTATATTCTAAATCATTTAGTACAGGAACTGCGAACTCAGCTGCAGCAGTTGGGGTAGGGGCTCTGAGATCTGCGACTAGATCAATCAATGTATGGTCAGTTTCATGGCCAACAGCTGAAATAATTGGTATTTGGGATGCAAATGCTGCTCTTACTACAATTTCTTCGTTAAATGACCAAAGATCTTCTATAGATCCGCCTCCTCGTGCAACAATTAGTAAGTCCGGTTTTAGGTTTGCTGGTAGTGCATTGAATCCTTCAATGGCTTTTGATACTTCAGCCGCTGAAGTTTCCCCTTGAACGCTTACTGGCCAAATGAGTAGATGCGATGGAAACCTATCTGAAATTCTGTGAATAATATCCTTAATTACGGATCCTGTGATAGATGTGATGATACCAATCTTGCTGGGTAAGAATGGTATTTTTTTCTTATGTTTTAGGTCAAATAATCCTTCTTCTTCAAGTTTTTTACGACGTTGTTGTAAGATTTTCATAAAAGATCCGAGGCCAGATGGCTCAATCGAGTCTACTGATATTTGATACTTAGATTGACCAGCATAAGCAGTTATTTTGCCTGTTGTAATTACATCCAGTCCTTCTTCTAGTTTAAATGAAGAGCGCGCAAGGCTGTGTTTCCAACAAGTGGCTGCAAGAACTGCATTCTCATCTTTTAATGAAAAATAAGCATGCCCTGAGCTTGCGATTTTAAGACCAGAAATTTCACCTCTAATCCTGACTATTCCTAAGTTATTTTCTAGAAGAGCTTTAATTCTTCCAGAAATTTCAGAAACAGAAAATTCACTTATGCTAATGTTATTTGTTAAGTTATCATCTAACATCGTGTATTATCTTGAGTGTTTTAAAGTATAAACTATTACAAATGAAGTTTTTTTGCAAACTGGTATTTACTTTTGTCACATTGTTATGTGGAATAAATAATGTCTATGCAAATAATGGGCAAATCAAAGCAAAGCAAATTCAGTATAATACTAATGATGAAACCATAACCGCTATTGGAGATGTTTATATTCGGTTTGAAGAATATGAAATCAATGCTGATTTAGTTCATTATGATATTCACAATGACATTGTGTATGCAGAAGGGAATATAAGAATAAACGATAAGAAAAGTAATACTATCTATGGTGAAAAGGCGATTTTTAAAGATCGATTTAAAAAAGGCATAATAGAAGAATTTATTGCAAAACTTGATAAAGATTCAGTAGTAGTTGCTAGATTTGCTAAAAGGCTTGATAGTAATAATGTACAACTGGAAAAAACTGCCTTTACTTCATGTCAATTTAATTGCAATAAAAACCCCATTTGGCAAATAAAAGCCCAAAAGACTAATATAGACTATGCCAAACAAAAACTTGTATATAAAAATGTATTTTTTGAAGTATATGGAGTACCTGTAATTTTTCTTCCGTATTTTTCTCATCCTGCGCCACAAGCTGATGGGCAGTCTGGGGTGCTAGCTCCAAAGATTAAAAATAATGATTTTCTTGTGCCATTTTATTTCAGACCTAAATCAAACATGGATGCAACTATAAGTCCTAGGCTTTCTAAAAATTACACAATATTTGAAACAGAATTTAGGCATAAGCTAGAATCAGGGGAGTATAAAATACTTGGCAGTTTTGGTAATCCACCAATTAGTAAAAGTAAAAATACTGATATAGTAAAAAACAGGCCAGGGCGGTACCATGTATTTGCCAAGGGCGACTTTAGCTTCAATCAACTGGATTATGGGTTTAATATAAAAAGAACTTCGGATAAGGCATATTTAGTAAATTATCATAATATTTTTGACCCATACTTAACTTCTAGTTTCTACTTGCGAGAAGTTGATCATAGTAATTACGTCAATCTTGAAAGTTTTTATTTCCAAGATATGAGATCAAGTAACACCAAGAGACGTGAACCTTTGGTGTTTCCTAGTGTGCAAACCAAGAATGTAGTAAGTCTAAATGAAGATGAAACAACATTATTAAATATTAGTAATAAAACAATCGCATATAGGGAGCTTTCAGAATTTCAGTTATTCAGAACGTCGCTTAATTTAGCTGTAACCAATTTTTTTGTAACGGATACTGGGCATATTATTGATACTTCTTTGTCAAATAGAGGCGATTTGTATTGGGTAGATAATTTGGGTAATGTCAACTTACCTGAGAAAGCAAAAGTATGGTATCGAAATATTCCAGAAATAAGTAGCAGAGTAAGGTATCCATTAGTAAAATCTATAAATGAAAATGCTAGCCTAAAATTTGAGCCAACCGCTATATTGACAGTGGGTAGAAAATATGAGGAACGTTTTAGTAAATTTGGGTTGGTTGATCAAAATAAAGTTGAGCTTTCAGATGCTACCTTATTCCTGACCAATCGACATGGTGGTGTAGATTTTCATGAATATGGAACTAGATTTACATATGGTGGGAATACATCAATGCATTATGGTAGTTCATATTATCAGCTTTTCTTAGGCCAACTTATTGAAAAAAATAATGTTACTAATAAAGTTAAAAATGTTGATGTCGGTAATTTAGAAAATCATCATTATGTCGGTAATTTATCCTATGCTTTTGCTAATAGTTTTGAATTGTTTTATAGTTTTCGCCGCGACAACAAGCTAAAGCCTGTAAGGAATGAAACTGGTATGATGTATAGTTATGATAAGATAAGTAGCCACTTAAATTATAGCGAAATTTATAATATCCCTAAGTACTTTGCGCATGAAGAGTTTGAACCAGATAAAGATAAAAGAAAACAAATTAGATTTGATGTAGCATATAGACTTACTTCAAATGTCACAGTTGGAAGCGGCGCTAGGCTAGATTTAAGTCCGTCAAAGACCTCTGTTTTATCAAGAACTATCAGAGTGACATATCATTTTGATTGTGTTAGTATCGACGGCACAATAACTGATAATTACCTGCATAATAGTCTAAGCGGTGTTAAAAAAGTACGGACAAAGACATTTGCGATAGGGTTAAAAGCAATTAATATGTAATTTAAAAAATATATTTTATGAGAAAATTAATAATTCTTTTTATCATTGGTTTTACAAGTACGGTTTTTGCAAATTTGCCTGACATAATCGCTTTAGTTAATGACAAACCAATTACAAAATATGACTTTGAGTCGAGAAAAAAAATGGTAATCGTCTTAAACAATATTGATGCCTCTGATCAAGCAATAAATGCGAAGATAAACAATAGTGTATTAAATTTGTTAATTGAAGAGGAGTTGCTTAATCAACATGCAGCAAGTGTGAGCGGTAAGGTAAGCAAGGAGCAGCTAGATTCTGCAATAGCAACGATTGAAAAAAGAAATAACATGCCAAAGGGTGGTATGGCAGCTTTGATGAATGAGCAGGGGCTTAGTATGGAATCCTTCAGAAGACAAATAGCAGCTGAGATAATCAAACATAATATTATTACTTCTCTTTCAAATTCTGTTTCAGTTTCTCCGTCAGAACTTGATGTAGCTGTCATAGATAATAAGAAGGATTTAGATATAGAAGCGTGGATCTTTACCGCTCGTGATTCAAATAGTGATACTCACAAACACATGATGGAATTGCGCAAAAGAATTTATAGTTGTGATAAAGTAGAACAAAAACTCTATGATAGTTTTGCTGATGCAGAGAAATTTGACCGTAAATTATCACAAATGCCCTCTAGCACTAAGTCAGTAGTAACTGATACTAAATCAGGCAGTGCAAGCAGTGTATATAAAGAAGATGGAAAATATAAATTGGTTTTTGTTTGTAAAAAAGATACGAACCTAGCTTCTGGAGATTTGGACAAAATTAAGGCGTTTATTTCAAATAAAAAAATGTCACAAAAAGCTACAAAGTTTTTCAAAGATATGAAATCAAAAGCCTATATTAAAATTCTAGTTAAGTAATTAATGCTAGATTCAATAGCTAAATTAGCTGCTAAGCATGGCATAGTTCCAGTAAAAAAGTTTGGTCAGAACTTCATCTATGATGATAGTTTATGCGATAAAATCGTTCGATTTTCCGAAATTACTAGTAAATCTACAGTACTTGAAATTGGCCCTGGTCCAGCAGGGCTGACTAGATCAATATTAAAAATTTTTCCAAAAAAACTAACGGTGATAGAAATGGATGCTAGGTGTTTGCCTCTTTTAGATGAAATAAAAGATCATTATAAAGTATTAGAGATAATCAACAAAGATGCCCTCAAAGTTAAGTTATCTGAAGTAGCTAAGGAAGACAAATTAGATATTATATCGAACTTGCCATATAATGTGGGCACGCTATTACTAACCGATTGGCTTAGTCAACTGGGTAGAATACAATCAATGACTTTGATGTTGCAAAAGGAAGTTGTAGATAGAATTACCGCAACAAAAGATTCAAAAGCATATGGCAGATTGTCAGTTTTTGTACAAATATTTTGCCGTGTATCCAAGTGTTTTGATGTTAGCCCTAAAGTCTTTTACCCGCAGCCCAAGGTGTGGTCTAGTGTGGTTCGGTTAGTGCCAAGGGATGTAGTGCCAGATAGTCAGGTTGTAAAAAACCTAGAACACATAACTAGGCTTGCGTTCTCAGGTCGGCGTAAAATGATCAAATCTTCACTTGCAAGCCTTGTTGATAATGTAGTCGAATTGCTCAGTAAATTAGATATTGATCCTAGCTATAGGGCCGAGAATATATCTCCAGAAGAATATTTGCAACTTGCTAGGGCATTAAAAATGCTGTAAATTGCCAGTTCAAATAAATTTTGAACATGGACAGGGTACATATGCAAATTATAGCAACAACTCAAAGCGCACTAAGAAGTAAATATGTAATAATTGTGCTGGGCATCCTTTTAATTTTCTTATCTGCGCAAGCAAGTATACCTCTTAAGCCGGTGCCAATAACCCTATACAGTGTTGGAGTGCTCATCATTTCCCTGTGTTATAAAAGAAGGGAAGCAGTTGCTAGTATGGTAGGTTTTATAATGCTTGGAGCTGCTGGGATGCCCGTGTTTTCTGGTTTTAGCGGTGGTATTCATGTGTTGTTTGGTCCAACTGGTGGTTATATTTTTGGTATGCTATTATGTGTTGCAGTAGTGACTTATTTAAGAGAAAAGTTTGGTGAGGATAGTTGGCTAAAATTATTTATCTATAGCACGGTGGGCTCTGCATGCTTGTTTATCGTTGGTTTGCCGCAATTGGCTTTTTTTGTCGGAGCTGATAAGGTGCTTGCACTTGGATTATACCCATTTATTTTGCCAGGAATTGCTAAGGCTTTCTTTACCGCGTCTTCTGTCAGGATTATAAAAAATAAGCTTAATGGAAAATAAACTACCTATTAAATTTAGGCCACATCACTTCATGTGTTCTCTTGGTTTTAGAGGAAAAGGATATTCAGCTGATTTTGTTAGAAATTACAAAAAAATTGTCAATATTATTAAGGAGGATGAAAGTACCTTAATTGAGGTTGCTCAGTATATGGATGATGTGTGCACAGTATGTCCAAATAGAATTGACGATGTAGTTTGTAAAACTCAAGATAAAATAGTTGGTTTAGACAAAAGGCATAGTGAAGTCCTGGGTTTAAAGTCAGGAGAAGTTTTGTCTTGGAAGCAAGCAAAGGATAAGATTAAAGAAAAAATGACAGTTGAAAAATTCCATTACGCCTGTCAAGGTTGTAACTGGAAAGTTTATGGAGTGTGTCAAGAATCTCTAGAGAACTTACAATCAGAAGACTGTAGTGATGGAAGTAAGTAACTAATGCCCTTTTTTCTATACCACTTCCACTTCTTCGCCTACAGGAAGATCACCAGCGCATTTTGGCTCAAATTTCTCTTCTGCTTCACCAAGGTGTGCGCCTAAAATACCTGCTATTTGTGCATCCACTGATCCAACATGCTCTAAGTCTTTTTGCAGAGCTGCTAGGTCACTGTCTACTTTGTACACCTCTATACCGTTTGATTCTTTAGCAGCAAGAGCAACATCTCTATGATTACCTATTTTTTTAAACACTATAAGCTCGCTACCATCTGCATTAATACATTTTTCCTTAGTATATAATCTGTAATCTCCATATTTAGCTGAGTAAATCTTTAGCTCATACAGTATTTCTACAGATTCATTATTAGATATTTTTTTCTTAATAACCTTTACCCCGCTCTTACCGTGAGCACCAGTAAAACCAATTTCAATTGCTGTTTTGAATTTATCTAGCAATTCACCCTCAAGACCTAAGCTATTTGGTATAGCAAAATAAGTTGCCTTACCTGCGTGGTTAAAAACTTTGAATACTTCTCCACTACTACCCTTTGATTCGGAATATTTCTCATCTGGGCTGGCATTACCGGATTTTATCACCCAGCTTTGCTCTTTTACCTTATCAGCCTGAAATTTTGACAACTCTCTTTGTTTTGTTTTTTGTCCTTGATAAATTTGATGTATTTGTTGTTCTATCGATAAATACCTCTCTTCCTCTTCTTGTGTTGGAGGGGTATATTCTTCTTCAGTAGTATCTTCATCACTTTGTCCGTCTGGTTCAGAAAAATCATCTGGTTGCCTAATACCCAAAGCCACTTCTAATAATTTAATGCACTCCCTATGTCCTGCGAATTTGGCCCAATCTAATGGAGTAAAACCACCATTATCTTTTTCATTAAAAAGAGCACCATTATCGAGCAAAAATTTCAATATATTAGGATTGCCACGCATTGCTGCAGTATGTACTACAGTAGCACCAGTATCGGCATGTCTAGCATTTATATTTAGCTTAAAG
>JAAFHP010000060.1 GCA_013298405.1 Alphaproteobacteria bacterium
CTGGTAAACTATTTAACTGATCCTGATAAATTAGAAGTTAAATTGTATAAAAAACCTGGAGCAATCGGCAAAGGTATTCCAGTCGTTGATGGTAAAAAAATTGGTCACTCTAAGGATGCTCAAACAACTGTTCCACAGAGTTGGTATGATAAAGAAAGCAATATCACGTATTGGGATTGCCCAGGCTTTGAGGATAACAAAGGTTATGTTCAGGATGTAGCCAATGCATTTTATATAAAAAGAATATTTAGTACATCAAAACAAACAAAATTAATGCTGGTTGTGAGCTGGAACGATCTTACAGATGCTAGAAGTAATGCTATCAAAACTTTGGTTGATACTATATCTAGAATGTTTGATGATTTCAGATCTATCAGCTTCGATACCGTAAAAGATAGTTTATTTTTGGTAATTACGAAAGTACCTGAAGGGGGTGGAATTGATGAAATTAGAGATGAGTTAGTGCCATTACTTCATACGGAATATTTTGAAAGCAACAGAGTTGCTGGGGATATTATTAGAAATTTAACCGGATCAAGTGATAAAATTTCGATGTTCGGTAAACAATCTACTCTAGGAAAGGTTGATCTTAGCGATTGTGGCGAAATACTAAGAACATTGCATAGCACTAAATTTGTGCCAGGGGCTATAATAAATCCTCCAGTTTCTCATGAATCACAGTTAAAAATTCACGAAGTATTTGAGGCGTTGAAAAACCATGTAGCTGAATTAGCTGCAGCTTTGATGCAAAACTACGTAGAGCAAAACACTGTAACTGCTAAAAGTATCTCTGATGAAAATGAACTAATAGCTTCATTTGAGTCTTTTAAATTAGCTAAAAGTAAATTTGAACATCTTCTGGATTTAGCAAATGGTGATAAGATTACAGAAGTTATTAATAGTTTTGCTCATAATTTTCCTAGTGAATGTGAGGAGTTAAGGAAAAATTTTATTGCATTGGAATTTTGTCAACAGGTTAAACAGGATTTACCGATCAAGGATGTCGTCGTAAGAATAAAAGAAATAATTCATACAACGAAAGCCTCTATAGATCAAAATTCTACAGAGGTTGAAGGACAATTAGTAAGTATCATCACTCGTGAAGCCAATGAAATACTCAACAAATTTACTGAAACTGTTAAGGGTAATTTATATGATAAATTCTCTGAGGCACTTAAGTCTTTAGACCCTAAATTAATTGAATATTGTCAAACGTATGTTAGTGAAATATCAAATTTGTTTAGCAAAAAATTAACTCTAGAAAGTTTAATTTTCTTTGAAGAAAAATTAAAACCATATGGAGTAGTAAATACTTTAGAAACTTTGGCTGTACATGCACGAGTTCTCGAGATGTTAAGTTCAGTAAACAGAGATCATTATTATGAAATACTAAATATGGTTGTTAGGCCGTTAGAGTCTTTACACGGAGAGTATAGTTCCATGGTAAGAGATCTAGAAGTTCAAGTAAGTACAAATTTCGAAAGTTATTTTCATAAATTTATCAACGAGCAATTTAATGAAGAAAATTTTTCACTATTCAACTTACAAGATTTACTAAAACAATTGGCCGAATGTATCAGTGGGATAGAAATAAATCCTAGTATAAATGGTCTTATTGAAGTCACCCTTGGAACTTGGCCTGAAAAAAATCTACTTGCAGCAAAAGGAGAAGTTGACAGAGTAGAAGTTTTGAAAGAGATAGGGATTAAAATTCAATTAGCCAGTAGTGATAAACTGGATGAATATGTAAATCAGTTAAAATTTGTTAAAAATAAATTAGAAATATTATTCTCTAAAAAAGTGGAAGAAGAGATAAGTGATAATTTGGATAAGTTAATCTTAGAAATCAAAAAGTATCCTTTGGAATTAAGTCAACAGGGGGAATTATTGAAATTAGTTAAAAGTTTATCCGATGAATCAGGTAAGGATGTATACCAACTTATGCTGAATTTTGGAGAATCTGTACAACAAAAGTTTGGTATTGATAATTCCGCTATATTGAAAATTATACATAAATCACAAGTATTAGAATTAGGTAGATTCGTTAATGGTACGAAAATGGTAGAGTTATTTGGCAGTAAAATGACAGCTCTATCTGAGTACATCCTTAGTGATAAAACATTACACACTCTTGTCGTAAAAGTAAAAGATCATGTTCTACAAACCGAAAAAGAATCCACAAATCTAGATAGTGTAAAGTTAGTTTTAAAACAATTGGATCAGTGTTTTTCTGGTTTAATACACTTTCAAGGGAAACAATTAACGGATCTTGTTAAATACTTACAGCAAAATTTAATTTCTAAAATCCCTGGAGAGTATTTAGCCGAATTAGATGTGATAAGAGATTCTTCGGATAATTTAGATCATGGAAGGCATTTAATACCACTATTAAGGTTGGGTAATGAAGTGAGAGATCAGTTAGATTGGTATACAGATATTTCTAATATACACGAAATTATAATTACGAAGGGTTATCGTTTTATTAGCGAGTTTCCAATGATTAGTGTAGATAATTTTACTAATTTTATAGAACGGTTAAAGTCAGAAGGCCTTAAATTGAGTCATGATATATCGCAGGCCGCATATAAAATATCTCAATTAAACGATTTGCTGAAACATAGTTGGAGTGTACCTCAAGTTGTAAGAAATGGTAGTGAGTTAGTTATTGAAGGAGAATGCTTAAAAACAGGAGACGTTCCTGCGTATATACCAAATGGTATCACTCAGATCAAAATAAAGTGTTTAAACTCCCTTGTTTTTGATAAAAGTATACAAGCTCAGGGTGTTAATATTGTTGTGATAGCACCATTTTGGTACGTAGCCGATAAAGTAACAATCAATCTCAGTGGTAAAGATGCAATTAATTTTCCTACACCGGCAATGAACGGTATTGGTTTTAAACCTGGAGGAGGTATAGGTAGTGATGGACAAAATGGCTTAATGGGTTTAAGAGGACAAGATTCAGGGCAATTATATGGTGTAGGTTATAAATTTGATGGTCTACAAAATATCACTTTAATTTTAGCAGGTGGTAGAGGTAGTAATGGACAAAATGGTGGTAACGGTGCCAATGGCCAATACGGATTAGATGCAACGATTCAAGATTTTTGGGGTAATAGAGGCGTCTGGCAACCTAATGAAAGTGATATGTATACAAGATTTGATAAAATGTATAATAGAATTGAGTTGTGCAAAGGTTATCCAGGTCAAGTAGGGGGAAATGCTGGCAAAGGAGGAGTTGGTGGCAAAGCAGGCATTCCTGGAAAAATGAAGACAATAAATAGTAGTTCTGGACAAGAGTCAGAACAACATTATCCTTTTGACGGAAGTAGGGATGGTCGAGACGGATCGCAAGGAACTCCAGGAGTTGGTGGAAAATACGGTAATGATCTTAAAGTTTATTATTTTCAAAATCAATATACTACACTTAGGGAAGCGTTACCTATATATGTTGGCCAGCACGCAAAGTCAGGTTATATACCATTAGAGAAACATTTTAGTCATAGTGGTGTGTTTAGAGACGCTAATTTTGAAAAAAGTATAATTCCTGAGGTAAAAGAGGAAATTACTTCTTTAAAAACTAAAGTAAATAAAGATGAATTTTATTATAAAGTGCATGGGCAGGCATTAGAAACTCTTGGTATTCTCTACGGTGACGGGACAGTTTATAATGAGCACCCAGATATTATGAAATATGTAAGTGAATTTAACAGATATTATGCTGATGGAATAGACAAGATGCTTGAGTTAAGAATTTCAGATTTAGCATCTGTTCTTAAAAGTAGCAAGATACACTATTTAAGTCCAAAATATCTTTTTGATAAACAGATCGATAATATTGATACTTTAGCAAAAGATCTTACTGATTCCTTGTCTAAGGCAGATGTAGTACTTGTTCCACTTAATTTAAATTCATCGCATTGGGTAGGGATTGTATTTGAAAAACAAGCAAATGTATTATCAGTAAAATATATGGATTCGGAAAATCAGACAATTCCAGAAAAATTACTAGATAAGTTAATGATTAACTTGGCAAAACAAGGATATAATAACGTTGAATTTATACAAGAAGACCTGGCGACACAGATATCAAATAACTGTGGACCAGAAATGATAGAAAATTTTGTGCTATACCTAACTGGTTCGCGTATTACGCAGCACGAAGTTGTACCTTATCATTCTCAATTATTAGAAAGAGATTTATTGTCCAATGATATATGTGCTACGTTATTAGGAGAAGATAGTATAATTTGAAATCAATAAGGAGTAACAATCTTGTTACTCCTTATTTTTTGTTGATTTAGAAGATGCTGTAGTTTTAAGTGAAGCTGTTTGCTTATATAGTCTGGGTTTGTTTTCAATTATTACTATTAGTATAGCCTTTAATTTAAGAATATTAGAAATAGGCGAAATCTATCTTCGGTGAAAATTTAAATGCAACCTAACCTAGTTGATATTTGCGGTTTTATTTTCCATAACAAAGATTATGAATTCTTAATAATAGTAACTTATCAAACTATTTTTCAGAATTCAAGGAAATTGCCCTTACTAACTCAGTTACCAATTCAATTATTTTCTTTCTGCTTTGTAGGTTTTTAACTTCTCCAAAAGCCTTAATTAAGCTAATTAGTTCTTTCTCGCTCACACTAATATCTTTTGTCTCGGCTTCATATTTAGCACTTTCTTCTGCAAAAGCGCTTGAGGAAAGGTAATTATCGTCATATTCTTTATAAAAATATGTTACAGGTACTTTTAAAAATTTTGCAATAGCAAATAACTTACCGCTTGAGATTCGATCTGTTGCTTTTTCGTATTTCTGAATTTGCTGTATACTAACACCAATTGCCTTACCGATGTCCTGCTGGCTTAAACCAAGCGTCACTCTTATCATATTCAACCTTTCGCTAACAAGCTTATCTATGTCGTCAACTTTACCCTTGAGTTTATCTCTATATTGATCAGACATGATAATTAAAAAACTCTACTCTAAGTTACTTTTATGTGTGGGGAGATGGTACTATTGTTACCTGATTAATTCAAGCTAATTGTATGAGCAGAACGCGATTAATGTGCTTAAATCTACCTTCCGGAGCTAAAATTCATTTCCTCTGTTACTGGTTTGTCTATTGTTGTGAATACAGCTTATATTTCAGAAATATGATCTTGGAATTAAGGATAATTTTTCTTCTCTTTAATTTACAGAATGATACATCAATTTAACTATAGATTGTAAAACTATAAAGTGGTAAAAATATAATACCAAAAAAAAGATTACACTCTGAAATAAAGCAAGACGAAAAAATTGCTGATGGATTTTGTAAAAATGATCTAGAGATTTTACAACTCAATTTTCAAGAGCAGCAGCTGAAGCGTATTAAAAATAGAGATTGTTATACTCTGGATGAATTCAATGCTTTGATGACACCAAATCCTGTTATAGCTGATAGTGCAGCAAGTCTTAGAACACTTCTTACTAATATCCAGAATAGTGAAAGTGATACAATAATATTGAGTGTTAATATAATGAGTGGAAAATTTGTAAAAATATGTAATAACCACTGGGTAGGATTTAGAATTGATCACGAAACTCAAACTATTATTTATGTGGATCCTCTAGGAAGGAATACACACCCAGAAACATTGAAAACGATTTCTGAAGTTACTGAGTATAAAGTTAAACAATTGTATACTGCAAGATTGTGTCCTCAACGCACTAAAATTAGAAAAAAACTAGAATGCATCTTGAAGGTAATGAGGTAGATTGTGGCCCTTTTTTAATAAATGCTTTAGAAATATTACGATACAATACATTATATGCTTTTAGAATGTTGCGCTTAGAGGCTTCTGAGATATTGAGTATTGTTAGCTCAAAGAAACATGGTACTAGAATAAGAAGGAAACATATAAGAAGAGTAGAAGAAGTAAATAAAAACTTTCATAATGTCCTAGTGGCAATATAATTATGAATGAAGTAAGTTGCCTTGAAGGCTATGTTTTTAGATTCTTTTAAACTACATTCTAGGTAGCGCAAATGTAAAAACCACTCCTTCAGTTTCATTACTGTTGGCGCTAATTGTGCCGTAATGCAACTCTATTACCTTTTTACATAAGGCAAGAGCAACATTTTGCTGGTCAAAAAGACTATTAGTTCTATGGTTAGTCACGAAGGCATCAAATATAGTATCTAATTCATCTCTAGCTATAATTCCTTCGTCTATAATCTTGAATTCTATCAATTGTCCAGATCGTTTTAGACTGATAGTAATTTTGCCGTGATTAGAATGTTTAATAGAATTGATAATAAGTGTGTCCACAACCAATCTCATGTAACGCTTATCACATAATACCATGATGTTGTTTTCTATATTAGTAATAAATTCTATATTTTTCTTATTGAGATAATTTTTTTTGCAATGATCTAGGCTGTACACTACTAATTTTGTTAAATCAATTGCTCTTTTATTGAGGTCATAAGGTACATTTGCAAGTTTATATAAAGCTATGATATTATTCGTTAAGATCTTGATTTTTTTTGTGTTTTCAGATATTTCAGCGATAATTTTCTTTCGATCTATTTCTGTTATTTTATCATATGACTTTTCAAGTGTTTGATTAAGACTAATAATAGTTATTAGAGGAATATATATTTCACTTTCTAAGCTATACATGAATTCGTGTTTAGTTTGTAATATTTGCTGTAACTCAATCTCTTTATCAAGTATCTCTTTTTTCACAGCATTTAGTTTTTCTTTCATTAATTCTTGACTAGTTTGTTTTGGTTTTATGAATAGAATTAGAGCACTAGAAATAAATAATAATAAGTACACTATCTTAAACTCAGATATTATCTCAGAATCCTCTGATAAAAGTTCATTCGCTATTACATTAGTAATTAAAGAAGTTTTACATATAAAACCAACAATGCTAACACCAAAAATTATATTAAATAAAACCCATTGCCATCTTGATAGTGATGATATTATCATTATGTTCACCATAAAAGCTATTAGTTGTATTTCATGAAAATTACTAATAAACACCAAAAAGAAACTAAAGCAAATTAGAACTACAAATATTCCTATATTCCAGAATAATTCTATAAATTTTGTTTTTTTCCAACTAGATAACCATAATGGATAACTTATAAGAATAGTTGAGAAACATAAAATGATTGGGTACAATATATCCAGTATATTCGAGTACAGAAGCTTCGCTATGCTTGGTAAAGTACTAATACTACTAAATGTGGATATCATCATAAATAATCCAATTATCGAGATTAAACTTTCACTTTTAGGACTATTTTTCTTAAATAGAATAGAGAAATTTAAAGAGGATATGTAACACCATAGGTTCTGAAGTTGTGCCTTTCTTTGTAACCTAGTTCTGATTAGTGGCGCATTATCTTTTATTCCAACCCAACCTCCTTTTTGTTTCAATAAGTAATGACTAGTTATTAATGTAAAAAAATTGGCAAACATTGCTGGCACAACACTATCTACAATTTTAATATCAAAATAATTCCATATGATAACAGTTATTAACCCTGCACCCATTCCAAGGATGACTGACTTCTCAGTACTTCTAAATCCTAATATTGCCATCATAAATGGTACTGATATAACTGGCATATAAAAAGAATAAGATAAAATCAGCAAATTTAATAAACTACTATCACGCAAAGATAGTCCTATAGAAAATATACCAATTAAAAGCGAAATTACACGTGCAGATAATAATTCTTTATCAAATAATACAACATTTAATGGCTTTAAAAAATCATGAGTTATTAAAACTGAAGTAGAATTTATATAGCTGTCAACAGTCGACATAATCATAGCCATAATCCCAACCAAAATTAATCCTTTTAATCCTGTTACCGAAGAGCTATCTGTAACAATCATTTTTACCACATCATTAGGATCAATATTAGGGTGCAGCGCAATTGTTAACACACCAATCCAGCAAATAGATACGCCAAGCATAAAACAAGTAAATGCAGCAATAGTAAAAGAATTGCTAACTTGCTTAGTATCTTTACTCATGCTGATTC
>JAAFHP010000061.1 GCA_013298405.1 Alphaproteobacteria bacterium
ACGTAAAACCAACCGCAGCATTACTATCTTCATAAATGTTGATCTTATAAACCAGCAGCGCAAAAAATACTAAGCTTATTATAGCAGCATATATCATTGGTAGATCAGCAACTACGCTTATTGCTATAGCTAGAATACTTGCATGAGCTAACCCCTCACCAAAATAGACATATCTTTTCCACAGCACCAAACACCCTAGCGGGGCATAAATCAAACTTACTAAAATTGCAACTGTCGCTATCGTTAACATACTAATTTAGTGTTTATGGTCATGTTGGTGTATATACAGACCGATTTCTGATAATGCATTCTTGAGTTCCAAATTATTTTCAAGCTCTGTTGGCTTCCCACTACAACAGACATGACCATTCATACAGATTACCTGGTCTGAATTCTTCATTACTGTAAATAAATCATGTGAAATCATAAAAATAGTGGTTTTAAAACTATTTTTAAGAATATTTAGTATACTGTAGAATTCTTGCTGACTGGATACATCAAGATATTGAGTTGGCTCGTCTAAAATTAACAAATCCGGCTTACTGATCATCGCACCAACAAGCAAAACCTTTTGCAGTTGCCCTCCAGATATATCGGAAATATCTTTGCCTTTTATCTTATCGTAATCAACAAATGCAGCTAGACTATTGTAAAAATTATCATCTTTCTTACTCAACTTCTTCTTTGATAGAATTTCTAAAAGACTACTAACTGTAATAGGTAATGAATAACGAATGTCCAGCTTTTGTGGTACATATTCTATAGTTATTCCTTGGGCGATTTCTATATTTCCTTGTTCGTATTTTTCTAATCCAAGAATAATCCGAGCTAAAGTGGTTTTTCCCGCTCCATTATGACCAATTAAGGTAGTAATTTCGCCTCTATTGAGACTAAATGTCACTTTGTCAAATAACCTAAAAGAGCCATAGCTTTTTGATATAGAATTACATGCAACTAGGGCCATCATCTTATTTTCTTTAAAAATGCAGCTGACAACCCATTATGTGTCAAGAAATCACTGAACAATTTTCCATTGTCCATCTTTCTGGCGGCAAGCTTTACCATACGCCTTTTGCTTCTCGCCACCTATTGTCACCTCTTGCTGATACTCACGACAATACTGCCCATCGTGTTTAAAGGTTTTAGTAGGAGTAATAGAACCACGATTTCCACTATCTGGATTCTTCCACTCAACTGTGCTACCACTTGGAGAGTATTCTAGTGCTTGATACGAGCTCTTCTGCAACATTTGGCGATCATATTCATCCATAGATTTGCCAATCTGACCACCTATCATTGCTCCAGCTAGCGCACCTACTCCTGTTGCAACAAGCCTACCTTCTCCTCCACCAAACTGAGAACCTAACAAACCACCAGCGATACCGCCGATTAGCGTACCTCCACCTTGTTTATTCATACCGCCACCTTGACAAGCAACTAATGACAGAATTGTAGTTGTCACTAAAAGCAAATTAACTATTTTTTTCATATTTCTTTACCTCTAAGATAATACTTATAAATTGACAATTGATTATTGAACAATAAGATGATAAGTGCCAAGTTAAAATAATGCAATTAAAATCTAGTTATGACGCTTATAAACCATAAGATACTTATTAAGTCGGCATCTTACGCAGCAGTGGTTATTTCTTTCATAATTACAATACTCAAAAGCTATACTTGGTTTGCAACAGAGTCTCAGTCCGTACTTGCTTCATTAGTTGATTCATTACTTGATATTTCATCATCCGTGATAAATCTTATAGCGATTAGAATCTCTCTTGCACCACCGGATTACAATCATAGATTTGGTCATGATAAATTCCAAGATTTAGCTATATTTTCACAATCAATATTCTTTATTTTGTCATGCTGTTTTACTCTTTTCTCATCCTTGAAGGCTGTTTACTTTAGAGAAGAAGCGATAAATCACCTTCAAGGTATGAATGTAATGTATGTCTGTATTGCTTTAACTTTTCTCTTAGTGATATACCAAAGTTATGTTATATCTCGTACCAAATCAAAGATGATCGCCGTAGACAAACTGCATTATTTAACGGATTTTGCGACTAATCTGGCGGTATTAGCATCTCTATATATCAGTATTAAGTTATGGTATGTAGATGCACTAATTGGTATTAGCATCTCTGCTTATCTCTTTTTTGCATCATATAAATTATTACGTGAAGCAATCAAGAACCTTTCAGATGAAGAGTTTAATGAGAAAGAAAGAGAAAAAATTTTACAAATCATCAGCACTTTTTCACAAGCAAAGGGAGTGCATGAACTTAGAACTAGATCAGCAGGTGATAGGTCTTTCATTCAATTTCACCTAGAACTTAGTGGTTCTATTGCTCTCTATGATGCCCATACTATATCTGATTCCATTGCAGATGAATTAACAAAACATTTTCCAAATGCAGAAATAATCATTCATCAGGACCCAGTGTAGTGCACCAGCCGTTTAAGTCTTACATGGACATTGCATACAAGCAGGCAACAATAGCTTTTAAAAAAGGCGAGGTGCCGGTCGGTTGCGCTATAATTGATAGCAACAGTGGGCAAATATTAGCTAAAACACATAATCTGTGTGAATCGAAAAAAAACCCTACATTACATGCTGAAATTATTGCTATTAGCATGGCATGCAAAAAAATTAATAACAAAAGTTTATCAAATTGTGATATATATATTACTTTAGAACCTTGCGCGATGTGTGCCAGCGCAATTTCTAATGCAAAGATACAAAGAGTTTACTATTCTGCTATCGATGAAAAACAAGGCGCAGTAGAAAACGGCATTAGATTTTTTAATTCTAAATCATGTTTGTATAGACCTGAAATTTATTCAGGCCTTATGAAACATGAATCTGAAACACTATTAAGAGATTTTTTTGCAAAACTCAGAACAAAATAGATTAAACTCTAGAGTTGTTTTAACTGTAATGTTACAATATCAGCGTATCAACACTTAAATGTCAATAATTAGCAAATGTTTTATTTTATAGGTTTAATAATAGTTTTTGGTTCAGTAGCTGTTGGTTATACTATGCACCACGGTAATCTAGCGGTACTTTACCAACCAAACGAATTTATCATAATCCTTGGTGCCGCTATTGGATCAGTCTTAATTGGCTTTCCTGTATCTTCACTCAAAAAAGCTCTAATTGGGTTTAAACAAATAGTGCACGGGAAACCTTATGTAAAAAAGGACTACATGGAACTGCTACTGTTTAGTTTTAACACTTTTAAGCTGATGAAAGTTAAAGGAATGTTGGAGATTGAATCCCATATAGAAAACAATACAGAGAGCGAGCTGTTTAAGCTTGCTCCTGCAATAAAAAAAGATCCTTTTGTTCTGGACTTTATGACGGACAACCTCAGATTAATGACCATGGGCATGGATAACGCATACCAGTTTGAAGATCTGATGGAAAGAGAGATAGAGATATACAAGGGTAATTGCGCTGCAGGAGGAGATGTTTTTGCAAGCTTAGGAGACTCTATGCCTGCATTAGGAATTGTTGCTGCTGTTCTTGGGGTGATTATCACGATGCGAAGCATTATGGAGCCACCTGATGTACTTGGTGCACTAATTGGCGCAGCGCTTGTAGGTACATTCTTTGGTGTACTGAACGCTTATGGAGTATTTAGCCCTATGGGGCACTTCCTACACAAATATGGGGACTATAAGGTTAAATTCATTGACTGTGCTAGGGTAGGATTTATCGCTTATCTTAATGGCAATCCACCAATAATAGTAGTAGAATTCATGCGGAAGAACATACCACAGGATATGAGGCCTAGCTTTGAAGAACTTGATACATACATCAATGAAAATTCAATGAAAATTATGGGTTGATTAAATGGCAAAGGCCCCTGTAACAATCATAAAAAAGATAAAGAAAATTCAACAAGGTGGTCACCATGGTGGCGCTTGGAAGGTCGCCTATGCTGACTTTGTGACAGCTATGATGGCATTCTTTCTCCTTCTTTGGCTAATATCAGTTTCTGATAAAGCCACCTTGCAAGGGGTTGCACAATATTTTACTCCAACTGAATCGATTAGTGACAAAGCTGGTCTTGGTTTTGATGGTGGTGCCGATAGCAATATAGAAAAAGGTATTGGCGCTCCAAATGCCGCCTCAACATCATTAATATATGGCTCACCTTCGAAAGGTCATAGGGTTGACTCAGCTAGACAACCAACTAATATGAGCGACGTTGAAAAAGATCACTTTATTAGTATCATGAATAGCATTATGCAAGACTCTGATTTGCAGAGTTTTGCTGATAATATTCAAGTTGATATTACTAACGAAGGACTACGGATCCAAATAATGGACACCGATAATAGACCGATGTTTAAGCCTAACACAGCTGAGCTACAACCCTATATGGAAAAAATCATTACTGTAATTGGAAAAATGATTAGCACCCAACCTAATTACATTTCAATTAGTGGACATACTGCTACAGTGAAACCAGGAACAAGTCCTGGTATTGATTTTTGGCACATCTCATCTGAAAGATCAAATGAAGTTCGTAAATTTTTAACGCAAAAACTAATTGATAAGAACCAAGTAGTGAAGATTTTAGGCATATCAGATAGAGAACCATTTGACCCTAAAGATCCATACGGAGTAAAAAACATCCGTGTTGGTATCACTTTGCTAAACGACTCAGCGATAACATCTTACCAAAAATCTGTACCAAAATGAGGTATATTGGTAGCTTGTACGCTGTAATATCAGGCCTTGCGTACAGCCTTCTAGGGTATTTCGGCATTACCATTTTAAAACAAGGTGCATCAATTTCAAACATGCTGTTTTGGAGATTTTTTATCTCTTTTGTGTTTACTGTGATTGTATTATCAGTACAAAAACGAACAACATTAGACCAAATATTCACGAAAAAACTTATTTTACCATCAATTATTGGTTCAGTATTATTCTCTTTTTCAGCGATAATTTTTTTCTCTAGCTGTCTTAGAATAGGCACTGGACTTGCAATGGTGATTTTCTTTATATATCCAGCAATAATAATGAGCATTAATACTATATTTTTTCATGAAAAAATGGATAAAGTGTATTATATAACTTCAGCATTGATTTTTCTTGGACTTATACTAGTAGCAAACCCAAATAATTTTGAATTTAATATTATTGGTATTATTTTAGGTGTTATTAGCGCAACTATTTATTCATGCTATATTGTAGCTTCAGAGAAATTGTCAATTGACCCTTTATTATCAACAACAATTGTCTCGGGCGGAAGTGCAATTAATTGCTTTTTAGTTTCATATATTGCTGATCCACACTTTTTCATACCATTAGATTTAATATCCATAAAAAGTACTCTCATACTTGGGATTGTGAGTACGGCGATTCCAATGGCACTATTTTTAAAAAGCTTAGAGTATATTGACGCTGAAAAAGCTTCAATATTATCGGTTTTGGAACCCGTCTTTGTTTTACTAATTGGTGTGAATTTTCTACATGAAGTAGTTAGTATAAATCAATTATTTGGGGTGGTTATAATATTATTCGGATCAGTGCTTATTCTATTCCATAGCAGTAGAAAATCAAAAACTACATCATAAATTTATTGGTATGCTATATTTTTATTAGTACCATGATTCTTCGATCCATTTGCATGGTTTTATGTATTTGAAAATATTACCATAAAATCCACCATGTATTGCATCTTCAGGTTTAGGGTGACCGTGAAATACAACAATTTTAGCACCATCTGGTCTTACAGGTGATTTTAAATACCTAATAATATAAGGCGGAATACAGTGGCGCTTAAAGCTCTTGCACCAACTATCTGGCCAGTAGGCAATATCACCAATTTTTTTGGATAAATATATTTGTTCATTATTGTACTTAGTGGTGACTTCTTTTATGTTATTATTATAGTATTCTAGAACATCAAAATGCTGACCAATAGTAAAGCAGTATACTGATGAATTGCCTATTCCCTGCCCCTTTTGAGTCCAATTTTCGATTATAGTAAATTTATTTGAGAAATTAAAAAAGCAATCTATATTTTCAAGAATAACGATATCAAGATCGAGGAATAAAGCTTTACCCGACAGATTACCAATTTGCTTTGAGAACATTCCTAATTTTCTCCATGGCGATACATCCTTTTCTTTTGGCACTTCTATTAATGGTAAATCAAAACATTCTACCTCTTCGCCAATACCTTCTCTATCGTCAGTAAGACATACAAATCTATGAGGAATTGTTAGATGCCTTTTAACCATGGATTTCAGTACATTAACGTCTTTGTAAGTGTACTTAGTGCCCCATTTCATACATATTACGTTGACAATATTTTCATTCATAGAGCAAGTCCGTTTTTTAGAAGTGGCGCGCCCTAAAGGATTTGAACCTCTGACCTACGGATTAGAAATCCGTTGCTCTATCCAGCTGAGCTAAGGGCGCTTAAAGAAGAATATATCATAAAATGATAAGAGCTTTTATATCAGCTAGAATAGATATTTTCAAGATAAATGTAGTACACAATTTGGCAAGTGATGCTAAAAACCTACGCCCCCTAATACTCTTCTATGTACGCCTAATAAATCTTTTACTAGCTCTGTAATCACTTAGCGTCAGTTGACCAGCATCTCATCTATTATTCACCTTATCCTCGCCCTTGGATTACTCTTCTCGTTATTCCTTCTTAATGAGAGATCTAAAACTTGATTTGGGATGAGTTTGATATTTATAGATAAGTCTTCAGCACCTCTTTTAGCTGGGCAAAGGATTTATCAAGTAAGTCATAATTTGTTGACCTTAGAACAAGACTGGTCGCATGCTTCCCATCTTGAGTAAATGGGTAACTCCCCATGTCAACATCTGGATATTGTTTTTGTAAATTTTCAAACTGCGTGGCGATCTTACTTTCTCCAACTATCACATCTAAGACATGACTCTTTACCACTGTCCCATGCTTTAGCATGGGCAAGGCAGATTTTAGCATTGATTTCATGATATATGGAATCCCTGCCATCACAAATACGTTTTTAATGGCAAAACCTGGCACTGCAGTAGCATCATTATGAAGTAAAATTGCCCCTTCAGGAATATAAGCCATCTTTTCTCTGGCAGGATTTAATTGTTCTCCCATACTTTCATAATGGTTTTTTAAGACGTTATAAATATCTTCATTCCTAGTATATTTCACGTTAAACGCTGCAGCCACTGACTCAGAGGTGATATCGTCATGCGTTGGCCCAATACCTCCAGTGGTAAATATATAATCATATTTAGCGCTCATTTCTTTAATTGTTTCAATTATCATCTGCTTATCATCTGCTATTGTCCTAGTCTCTATTAAAACAACACCAATTTCAGCTAGGCGTAGTGCTATTTCTTGTGTGTTTATATCAAGAGTCCTACCAGATAGAATCTCATTGCCAATAATTACTGCTGCAGCTTTTGGATTAGACATTTTTACTCTCATTTTTTAAGCAACCAATTATATTTTTTATCACCCCTGACTTCTCTTAAGTCTTCCCGGACACTCTTAATAGTCTTGCCTTCTTTAGTCATGCTGAACTGGATTCAGCATCCATGCTGCGTTGAGATTTCAGCAGCTTTAAGTTAATGGACCCTGAATTAAATTCAGGGATGACCGCAGAGTTAAGCATCTCCCCAAGGCGCAGGTCATGGAACCAAATCTTCTTGTCGCAAAAGGAACAGTATCACGACCTATTGTCCACCTTATTAGATTCCAAATCAAGTTTGGAATGACTACCTCGTGGCGTTTAGAAATGACCTACTTATCTTCGGGCAAATTGCCCCTAGTGCGAAAAAAGGGGCCACTATAAAGCCGCCCCCATTTTTATATCACTGTAATTTTATTAAACACTATCTTCTATCCCCTATAAATCTTAGCAAGTATAGGAATAGATTGATGAAATCAAGATACAGAGTGAATGCTCCCATTATTGCAGCTTTCTC
>JAAFHP010000062.1 GCA_013298405.1 Alphaproteobacteria bacterium
CTTGATTTAGTAGAAATGGAAGTAAGAGAATTGTTGTCAAAATATGGATTCCCAGGTGATGAAACTCCAGTTATTAAAGGTTCAGCGCTTAACGTACTAAACGGTACGGATGAGAAATGTATTGATGAATTGATGGCTGCTATCGATTCATATATCCCGCAACCTAAGCGTGAATTGGATAAACCATTCCTGATGCCAATTGAAGATGTATTCTCTATTTCTGGTCGCGGTACAGTAGTGACTGGAAGAATTGAAAATGGTATTGTTAAAGTAGGTGAAGAGATCGAAATCGTTGGTATTAAAGCGACTGAGAAAACAACATGTACTGGCGTTGAAATGTTCAGAAAGTTGCTTGATTCAGGTCAAGCGGGTGATAATGTTGGCGTTCTACTTCGTGGTACAAAGAGAGAAGACGTGGTTAGAGGTCAAGTTTTGGCTAAACCAGGCTCTATTACTCCTCACACTGAGTTTGAAGCTGAGATATATGTACTTAATAAAGACGAAGGTGGTCGCCATACTCCGTTCTTTAAAAATTATCGTCCACAATTCTATTTTAGAACTACGGATGTTACTGGAGAGATTGAGTTGCCAGCTGGTAAAGAAATGGTGATGCCAGGTGATAATACAAAAATAGTTGTTAAGATGATTTCCCCGGTAGCTATGGATGAAGGTTTGCGTTTTGCTATTCGTGAAGGTGGTAGAACTGTAGGTGCTGGTGTGGTATCTAAAATCATTAAATAGATGTAGTTTTGGCGGTCTGTAAAATTCTATAGACCGCTTTTTAGTTGCCCTCGTTAAAAGGGGTTGCACTGAGCTGTTTTAAATAAAAGGTTGATAATGAGTAATCAAAAAATAAAAATCAAGCTAAAATCTTTTGACCATCGTTCTCTTGAGCACGCTGCTGGAGAAATTGTTAGTGCGGTCAAGCGTACAGGGGCGGATGTTAATGGTCCAATTCCTTTGCCAAGGCATATAGAGAGATTTACTGTGATTAGAGGGCCTCACATTGATAAGAAATCAAGAGAGCAGTTTGAAATCAGAACTCAAAAAAGATTGTTGATTATTAATTATCCTACTCCGCAAACCGTTGAAGCTTTAAGAAAAGTTGATTTGCCAGCTGGTGTTGATGTTCAAATTAAATTAGTGGGTGCTTAAAGATGAGAACAGGTTTGATTGCAAAAAAAATGGGCATGAGCTCTATGTTTACCGATCAAGGTGAGCGTATTACACTTACACTTTTACAATTAGAAGACTGTCAGGTAGTTGGGCAGAAAAATGTATCTAGAGATGGGTACAATGCTGTTGTACTAGGTTCAACTTTGAAAAAGCCATCTAAGGTTTCTAAGCCAATGAGAAAGGTTTTTGCTGATGCTAAAGTGGAACCAAGAGCCTTGCTAAAAGAATTCAGAGTGTCGGAAGATAATTTATTAGCCGTTGGTTTGGAAGTAAAGGCGAGTCATTTTAGAGTTGGTCAATTTGTTGATGTGACTGGTAAGTCTATAGGTAAGGGCTTTGCTGGTGGGATGAAAAGGCATAATTTTAGAGGCCTAGAAGCCTCTCATGGTGTGTCGGTTTCTCATCGTGCTCACGGCTCAACTGGCCAATGTCAGGATCCTGGTAAGGTTTTTAAAGGAAAGAAAATGGCTGGTCATTTAGGTGATGAAGTGGTAACAATTCAGAATCTGAAGGTGGTACAAGTTGATGACGTAAGCGGCGTTATCATTGTATCAGGAAATGTACCAGGCTCTAAGGGTAAATATGTTTTTCTAAAAGATGCGGTGAAAAAAGGCTTTGTTGCATAAGGTGGATTATTAGGTAGGAATTAGGTAAATTATTATGAAAGCTAATTTGGTAAGTCTAGAAAATAAAGTTGTTGGCGAAGTAGAGCTAGATGGCAATATATTTGGACTAGAAGCTAGAGAAGATATTATAAAGCTAGTCGTTGACTGGCAGTTGGCAAAAGCAAGAAGCGGTACTCACGCAGTTAAAACCGTTGGCGAGGTGGCTGGTTCCAATAAAAAGCCATTTAAGCAAAAAGGAACAGGTAATGCAAGGCAAGGTAACAAAAGAGCGGTGCAGATTAGAGGTGGCGGTGTATCTCATGGCCCTCAAGTTAGGTCTCACGCTATTGATTTACAGAAAAAAGTGCGCAAACTCGGTTTAAAGCACGCTTTGTCATCTAAATTCGCTAAAGGTTCTCTGCATATCATTGAGTCATTAGAAATGAAAAAGCCTAAAACTGCTGAGCTTATAAAAAAATTAGCCAAGTTTGGTGCTGGTAAATTTTTTGTGATAGATGGCGCAAAAGTTGACGATAATTTTAAATTATCTATAGCTTCTGCAGCTAATGCTTGGGCAGTTCCAGTGATTGGAGCAAATGTTTATGATATTATTAAAAGTGATTACGTGTTGATTGCAAAAGATGCATTACCACTTCTAGGTGAGAGGTTAAAGTAATGAGTGTAAAGATAAAATACGATTTAATTAGAAGGCCAATTATAACGGAGAAATCTACCATTCTTGGCGAATTAGGGAAGTATGTTTTTGAAGTGTCTTCGTGCGCTGATAAGTACAATATTAAGAAAGCTATAGAAGCAATATTTGGTGTTAAAGTGAAAGCTGTAAACGTGCTCAACCAAAAAGGCAAAACAAAGCGCTTTAAGGGTGTTATGGGGCGTAGATCTGATATTAAAAAAGCAATAGTGACGCTAGAGAAAGATAATACTATAGATTTAGCTGGGGGTGTTAAGTAATGGCTTTAAAGAAATATAACCCAACAACTCCTTCTCAAAGAGGGTTGATTAGTGTCGACAAAAGTGGTTTGTGGAAAGGTGGACCAGTAAAGCAGCTAGCTCATGGAATCAGTAAGACTGGTGGTAGAAATAATCGCGGTAGAATCACATCTCGTCATATAGGTGGTGGTCACAAAAGATTATATAGATTAATTGATTTTAAAAGAAATAAATTTGATAGCGTGGCAACGATTGAGAGAATTGAGTATGATCCAAACAGGACTGCTTATATAGCTCTTTTAAAATATGAAGACGGGGTGCTTTCATACATCCTCGCGCCAGCAAAGCTGAAGCAAGGTGATAAAGTAGTTTCTGGTTTGGGTAGTGACGTTGATATTAAAATCGGTAATGCGCTTCCACTAAAGAATATTCCTGTTGGTACTGTGGTGCATAATGTTGAAATGAAACCAGGTAAGGGCGGACAAATAGCAAGATCTGCTGGTACATCAGTAAGTTTGGTGGGTAAAGATTCTGGTTATGCTCAGCTAAAACTTACATCTGGTGAGCTAAGAATAGTGCCTTTAGAGTGTATGGCAACAGTAGGAACGTTATCAAATGCTGATAAAAAGAATACTACAATTGGTAAAGCTGGAAGAAATAGGTGGTTAGGTAATCGTCCGCATGTAAGAGGAGTGGCGATGAACCCGATAGATCACCCACATGGTGGTGGTGAAGGTAAAACTTCTGGTGGTCGTCATCCTGTGACTCCATGGGGTAAGAAAACCAAAGGTAAGAAAACACGTAAGAATAAGCTTACAACTAGGTTTATATTAAAAAGAAGAACAAAATAATTTAGGTAGAGTAATATGGCGCGTTCTGTATGGAAAGGTCCTTTTGTTGATGGTTATCTGCTTCGCAAGGTGCAGAAATTGATGGATAATGGTAATAAAGAAATTATTAAGACATGGTCAAGGAGATCAACCATTTTACCTCTTTTTGTAGGTTTTACTTTTGCTGTTCATAATGGAAATAAGTTCATTCCAGTGGCGGTTACAGAAGAAATGGTGGGTCAAAAACTTGGAGCTTTTTCTCCAACGCGTACTTACCATGGTCATGGTGCAGATAAAAAAGTAAAGAAATAGGTAGATAGCAATGAGTAGTTTATCAGCAAAAGCGTCGGCTATACGTTTAAAATCAAGTGCTCAAAAGCTCAATTTAGTAGCAACTTTGATTAGGAATATGAAAGTATCAGAAGCACTAGTGCAACTTACTTTTTCCCCAAAGCGTATTGCCAGGGATGTAAAGAAATGCCTTCAATCAGCTATTGCAAATGCTGAAAATAATATGGGGCTAGATATTGATAATCTGATAGTTAGTTCGGCTACAGTTGGTAATGCTATGCTTATGAAAAGATTCAGAGCAAGAGCGAGAGGAAGAGGGGCTAAAATAAATAAGCACTTCAGTAATTTATATATAACAGTATCCGAAAAAGAGGAGAAGTAGTATGGGACAGAAGGTAAATCCTCATGGTTTTAGAGTTGGGCCAACTTTATTTAAAGGTTGGGATTCAGTTCTTTATGCTGAAAAAGATTATGCTGAAAAGTTATTGCAGGATTTAAAGATCAGAATGCTGATCATGAGAAAATATAAGCAAGCCCAAGTTGGTAGAGTTGTAATTCAAAGACCAAGCAGCAATATAGTCGTTAATATTTATGCTAAAAAACCCGGTATGATTATCGGCAAAAGCGGATCAGATATCGAGCAGCTAAAAACAGAAGTGCAGAAAATTGGATCGTGTGAAGTTTTTATAAATATTCATGAAATAAAAAAGCCAGGAATTGATGCAAATGTTACTGCGCAAACAATAGCACAACAACTTGAGAGTCGTGTTTCTTTTAGAAAGGCTATGAAATTAGCGATTCAGAATTGTTTCAAGCAAGGTGGTAAAGGAATAAAAGTTGCCTGCTCTGGACGTTTAGGTGGTGCTGAGATAGCTAGGACAGAGTGGTACAGAGAAGGTAGAGTTCCTCTTCACACACTTCGTGCTGATATTGATTATGGTACGGCTGAGGCTTTAACAACATATGGAATCATAGGTGTTAAAGTGTGGATTTACAAAGGTGATTCTAGTGTACAAACTAGAAGATAATATTAATTAAACTAAGATTGGAAGATTAAAATGCTAGCTCCAAAAAGGCAAAAGTTTAGAAAGGCTCATAAAGGCAGAGTAGCTCCAAAAGCGAAAGCTGGAACTACGTTAAGTATGGGAATGTTTGGCTTAAAGTCACTAGATGGCATTCGTGTTACTGCAAGGCAAATTGAAGCTGCCCGTCGTGCTGCTGTAAGACATATGAAAAGGCAAGGAAAGTTTTTTATAAGAATTTTTCCTGATTTGCCAGTATCTAAGAAGCCAAACGAAGTGCGTATGGGTAAAGGTAAAGGCTCACCAGAGTATTTTGCAGTAAGAGTTTCTCCTGGAAGGGTTATGTTTGAAATAGATGGAGTAGGAGAAGATGTCGCAAGAGTTGCTCTTGAGCTGGCGGCAGCAAAATTACCAGTTAGAACTAAAATAGTACAAAGATATGAGTGAGAAGAAAGAACTTACAACAAAAACTATCTCTGGTTTAAGCGTTGAAAAACTCAAAGAAAAAGAAGTTTTTCTTAAAAAGGAGTTGTTTAATCTTAGATTTCAAAGAACATTAGGTGAGCTTACAAATACTGCAAGATTCTCTAATGTTAGAAAAGATATAGCTAGAATCAAAACAGAATTAACAAAAAGAAAAGCTGGAGGCTCAAAATAGATGCCTAAAAGAGTATTACAAGGCACGGTAGTAAGTGCTGCATGCGATAAAACGGTTTCTGTACTGGTTGAAAGAACTTACAGACATCCACTGTATAAGAAAACGGTTAAAAGATCTGCTAAATATGCAGCGCATGATGAAAAAAACCTATGTAAAGTTGGTGATCAAGTAAGGATTGAAGAGTGTAGACCTATTTCTAAGAGTAAGTCTTGGGTTGTAGTTGGTGAATAAGTCGTTGACTTTTTGGGACAATTTTTGTATTTTGTCCGTTGTTTAAATATTTGTGAATTGGAAGTTAGTAATATGATTCAGATGCAGAGTGTTCTTGATGTTGCAGATAATTCAGGCGCTAAGAAAGTAATGTGTATTAAAGTGCTTGGTGGCTCTGCGCGTATGATATCAGGTTGTGGTGATGTAGTGGTTGTTTCGATAAAATCTGCTATCCCAGGCGGGAAAGTGAAGAAAGGAGAAGTTCATAGAGGGCTAATCGTGAGAACTAAAAAAGGAGTCAGAAGACCTGATGGAAGTACTATAGTATTTGATTCCAATTCAATAGTGTTGGTTAACAAGCAAAACGAACCTATTGGTACTAGGGTGTTTGGTCCTGTTCCAAGAGAGCTTCGTGGAAAGGGCTTTATGAAAATAATTTCTCTTGCTGAAGAGGTGATCTAAGATGAATAAATTGAAAATCAAAAAAGGCGATAAGGTTAAAGTAATAACCGGTAAAAGCAAGGGAAAGATAGGTGATGTACTCAAGGTGTTTCCAGCAGAAAGAAAATTGTTGGTTTCTGGGGTTAACTTGGCTAAAAAACATACTAAGCCTTCTCAAACGAGTGAAGGAGGTATTGTGCAAAAAGAGTTGCCTATACATATATCAAATGTTAGTCACATAGATCCCAAGTCTGGTGTAGTAACAAAAATAGGTTTTAAGATTTTAGAAGATGGAAAAAAGGTAAGAGTCGCTAAAAAATCTGGCGAGATAATTTCTAAGGAAGGTAAATAATGTTGCTCAAGTTTAAAGAGCTTTATAGTAAGCATATTATTAAAAGTTTACAGGATGAGTTCAAGTATGAAAATTCTCATCAAATGCCAAAATTAGTAAAGATTGTGGTTAATATGGGTGTTGGTGATGCGGTTGCTGACTCTAAAGTGATTAATAACGCTATAGGGGACATGACGGCAATTACTGGGCAAAAGCCGTATACTACATATGCTAAAAAATCCATTGCTTCATTTAAGCTAAGAGAAGGTATGAAGCTAGGTTGTAAGGTGACTTTAAGAAGAGATAGAATGTACGAATTCTTAGAAAGGTTAGTTCTAGTCGCTTTGCCACGTGTAAAAGAATTCAGAGGGCTCTCATATAAGAGTTTTGATGGCAGAGGAAATCTTACTTTTGGATTGAAGGAGCAAATAGTGTTCCCAGAAATCAACTACGATAAAATAGACAAGATTAGAGGGATGGATATCACTATTGTCACTACGGCCAAGACAAATGAAGAAGCTAAGACTTTGTTGTTAGGCTTTAATTTACCTTTTTATAACTAATATTTCGAGGAGTTGCTTAGTTTTATGGCAAAAGTTGGATCAGTAAACAGAAACGAAAAAAGAAAAAAGCTCGCTAAGTCAAGTATGGCCAAAAGAAAAGCCATGACAGAGAAAATTAAAAATAAAAGCACATCGCTTGAGGAAAGATTTGAGCTAGTATTGAAACTTGCAAGTCTGCCAAGAAATGGTGCGCAAGTGAGGGTAAGAAATAGATGTGCTCTTACTGGAAGACCAAGAGGTTGCTTCCGTAAAATGGGTTTGTCACGTAATATGATAAGACAACTAGCGGCTGAAGGGAAGCTTCCTGGAATAGTCAAGGCTAGTTGGTAAGATAATAAAATAAGGTATAGAATTTATGTCAATGTCAGATAATATTGCAGATATGCTAACAAGGATCAGAAATGGTCAGAAAAGTAAACTTTTAAATGTTAGCCTGCCTTTGTCGATTCTTAAGTGTGCTGTGCTCGATGTTCTAAAAAGCGAAGGGTATATTGATGGCTATAAAAAGGATACAGGAAGTAAAATGATAGATGTATCATTAAAATATTCTAGGATCGGCCAACCTGCGATTACTGAAATTCATAAAGTTTCTAAACCAGGTAAAAGAATGTATTCTTCAATCAAAGATTTGCCAGGATATTTCAATAATATGGGTATTCATATTCTTTCTACTTCTCGCGGCGTAATGTCCGACAGACAAGCTAAGAAGGAAAATATTGGCGGTGAGATAATTTGTAAGGTGTTTTAAATGTCAAGAGTTGGTAAGTTACCGGTTGCTGTGCCGGCTGGAGTTAATGTAGAAATATCAGGCCTAACTATTAAGGTGCAAGGTCCAAAAGGAGCAC
>JAAFHP010000063.1 GCA_013298405.1 Alphaproteobacteria bacterium
GGGCGTCAATATTACTAAGCCTGTTTCTCATTACAATCCATTCGATCGAGCCTTGATCTCTTGATGCTCTTTCTAATTTTTGTTCCCAAATCATTTGGCTGTAAATGGAAGGTTTAGTGATGTCAAGATTTTCGTCATCAATTTTAGCCATTACATCTAAATCTACAAAACTATCATTAACTGGGGTGATAATCACATCTGCATAAGAATGAGCTATACGGGATAGGTTAGTATGGCTTCCTGGCGTATCTATTACTACATAATCTGCACTATCTTTTGCTTGCTTGAGAGTTTCCTCAAAAAATGATAATTCTTCACTGCTTTTTTCATATAAGGAATTATTACTTGATTCCTGCAAGTGATAATGTTTTGGCATATCAACAGGTTTGTCCTGGTTTTTCTTATTGTAGGCTTCTCTATGATTTATATAGGTGGTTAAGGAATGCTGTCTTGAATCAACGTCTATGCTAGATACCCTATATCCTTTATCGAGTAGTCCTACAATAAGATGCATCGAGCAGGTAGTTTTACCTGCACCACCTTTTTCATTTCCAACAACAAAGATTCGTCGATTTCTATTTTGATTCATAATTTTCTTCTATGAAATTATTTAGTAATCTTACACCAAAGCCAACTGCTCCTTTTGAGCATATTGGGTTTTTTCCACTTCTCTCTCCTACAACTCCAGCAATATCAAGATGCGCCCATTTTGTTTCTTCCTTAACGAAGCGTGCAAGAAACTGAGCAGCAGTAGCAGATCCAGCAATACCTTTCTCGCTCCCAATGTTTGCTATATCCGCAACACTTGAATCAATCATCTTATCGTATTCTTTATGAAGAGGCATTCTCCATAATTTTTCATTAGTTTTATTAGATGCGCTAATTAGCTTATTTGCTATATCATCATTATTGCTAAACAAGCCTGCATAAGTGTGCCCGAGGGAAATTATAATTGCTCCTGTAAGTGTTGCTAGATCAATTATACATTCAGGATCAAACTTTTCCTGAGCGTAAGTGATGCAGTCGCAAAGTACTAATCTCCCTTCAGCATCGGTATTTAACACCTCTACGGTCATGCCAGACATGGTTTTTACAACGTCACCAGGTCTTTGAGCACTACCATCAGGCATATTTTCTACTAATCCAACTATTCCTACGACGTTTACTTTTGCTCCTCTTAGAGCTAATGCTTTGATGGTACCAACGACTGCTGCTGATCCACCCATGTCATACTTCATCTCATGCATGCCAGCAGCGGGTTTTATAGAAATTCCACCCGTGTCAAATGTCACTCCTTTGCCAATTAAGCAAATCGGTTTTTGGTCTTTATCACCGCCGTAATATTCCATTACAACCATTTTTGACTCATTAGCTGACCCTTGACCAACGCCAAGCATAGCACCCATTTGTAGGTCTTTTAATTCTCTTTCTCCAAGAACGTCTACATCTACTCCAATTGGCTCTAGTTTTTCTACGATTTTTTCTGCGTATGTTTCAGGATATAGCACATTTGGCACTTCACTAATTAAGTCACGCGCAAAATGAACACCCATTGCTATAGCTTTAAATGTTTCAAATTCTTTGTAATTTTGATCTGGTGATTGTACTAATACAGTAAAGCTTCCTGTTACGAATTTTTCACTTTCAGTCTTTTTAGTAAAGTATTTATCAAACTTATAAGAAGCTAAAAGAGCTCCACTTGCAAGCAAAGAAGACACGTATTCTGCAGAAAAATCCGCTATTGAATAATCTGATTTATAGCACACTTTTAGCGCTTTGAGGGCGCAAGATGAGGAGTAAATCTTACCACCTAATTCTTCAATTTGAAATGATGTCAGTTTTTTGTTATCACCGGTGCCTAGTATGATTAGATAATTGATATTACCATCTTTATCAACCAGAGTCAGTCCAAGGGTTTGGCCGAATTTCCCTTCAAATTTATTTTTATCATTGATTACTTTTGAGATAATACCATGGTATTTCTGATCTATAGAAATCGAGGTTTTATCTAGTTTTAATTGATCATCAACCAAAACTGCTATTGCGTTATATGAAAATAGGTCGGAATTTTCGTTCTCAAAAAAAATATCTAGCATGTCTCTCTTCAAATTTATTTTGCTTATTTACCATTGTCAGATTAGTCTTAGATCGTAAAGTTTGCAAGTATATTGTAGTTTACAATTTATTATACAACATACATTTTTTATAGATTGTGAAAATTTATTAGTCGATAGGTTTTTATGGACCACACAGAAATATACGCTCTTTTGTTCACTGATACACTAACTAGCAACTTGGCAATTAATATTTCGACAGAACTTGTGCTTCCTGCAATGAAGATATTTGGAAACTATAATAATTTTCAAATCTTACTAGTTACTTTAGCAGCATATTGTAGTGCGATTTGTCTAAATTATGTTCTTGGTGCTTTGTGTTTTAAGGTGCTTTCTCCAATCAATTCAAGAGATGTAGAGCATAGCAAGATGGTTCTTGATAAAATTAAAAATTCAAATGCCATTTATTTGCTTTTGATACTTAGTGCAGTGCCATTTTTTGGTAAATTTATAGTGGTGCTTTTCGGTTTTTTGCGATTTAGATTTAGCTATACTTTGCTTTTAGGCGGGGGCATGAAATCACTTTATCTTAGTTATTACATTTTTTCATGATATCAAAAATCACAAAAACTAGCCAACTAGATTTAATAGCAAATAAAGCTATAGAAATTTCAGGCGATGATTTTACCAAGCTAAAGATCATTTTACCTTCTGGAATTGCTTGCAATGAATTACAAAATCTATTAGTCAAAAAGCTTGGAACTTGTATTTTACCTAAAGTAATTCCTATAAGCCAATTACTAGCTGAGAGTGAAGAGGTTTTTAAAATTCCTTCAGAGCAAATAGGTGTTATTGATCGATTGCAAGAGAAGGTTGAAATTACAGACATAATATTTGAGTCACAAATACTAGGTTTTGATTTACTTCATAGCTTGCGTCTTGCTCCGTCTCTTGGGCGCCTATTTTTTCAAATTGAAGCTAATAATGTAGATATTGAATTACTTAAAGAATTGCCGCTACTAGAACAATCTGAGCATTGGAATAAAATACATCAATTTCTTTCTGTATCATATGAAAAATGGCAAATCAGGTTAAAGCACCAAAATAAAATTTCACAGGCTCAACACCAGCAATTAACATTTAATGCTGAAGTTCAAAGGCTTAAAAAAGATCAAACACAAAAATTATTAATAGCAAATATCTTTGAATCAAATCGCTTAATGAGCGGTTTTATTGCTCAATTAAGGGAAATAAAGACATGTACTATTATTGATAATGTGAGCTTAAATTCTATAAGTTTAATTGATGAAGTAGTATTAGCTGAATTTGAGAATGTCTATCACGAGGCTGAGTATATAGCCATAAGATGCAAAAATGAGATAGAGTCAGGTAAGTCTAGAATAGCCCTTGTGGCAAACGAAGGCAGTTCTAGAAATTGTTATAAAAACTATCTAAATAAATATTTGCTTTCATATCAAGACTATTTTGGTGACGATATAAGTGCAGATCATCATATATCGTTTATTTTAAAAGCGGCAGAAAATATATGCTTACCGTTTAATCTTAAGAATTTTGTTGCGTTGCTATCTCATCCATTATTAAACAAAGATGTTGATATCGAAATAAAAAATATAATCAAAAAAAATAATAGATTTGCAGATAATATCAATGTAATAACTCTGAATATTGATAAATACGGCAATAAAAATACGAAGTTATATTTTAACAGTATCGTATCATCTCTTAGTGTTAATTTCGACTCAATTGACTTTAGTTCAATTTATAAAAAAATAATACGGGTTGCCAAGAGCCTTGTGGCTGATTTTGATAAATTTAGCCATTATTCTGAAATGCTAACTGAATTAACTGCGATTGGAAATATCCTAAAAATAAATAACATAGAAGAATTTATTGATATTTTTAAACAACTTCTAGCCGGGGGTAAGTATATAAGGAATAATAATAGCAAAAGCAATATTATAATATGTTCTTTAGAAGAAGCGTGCTTGATAGATGCTGATTTAGTAATTATTGCTAATTTAAATGATACCGTTTATCCGCAAAAAGATAAATCAAATCCGTGGATGAGTAAGCAGATGCAAAAGGAACTTGGAATTGACATAAGGCAAAAACAAATTGAATATGAATTATATTGTTTTAATTTATTGGTTGTTAATAATACTAAGGCGTGTTTGAGTAGGTCTAGAAGGAGTAATAATAAAATCAATTTACCTTCACCGTATTTGCTCAATTTAAGGCATTTAATAGGCGATAAATTAACTCTTGTTCACCCACAAGCATCATTTAATCAAATTATAGCAAGTAGTCAGCTGATTGCTAGATCTAAGGTATTTCCATCTAAACTTTATGCAACTGATATTGAGTTATTATTGAGAGCTCCGTATAATTTTTATGCAAAAAAAATCCTAAAATTAAAGAAAATACAGGAAATATCAGATACGGCATCACTTGCTGATTTTGGTAATATTGTTCATAAAATATTTGATAAATTCGTCAAGATGCGTAATTCAAGCAAACAATTTGATAGTAACCTGCTTATTAAAGAAATAATAGTACAGGAGGTAGAGTCAATTCATCTTCCAGAACAAATTAAGCATTTATGGGTAATAAAATTAGAAAAAATCGCAATAGAGTTTGTTGAGTTTGATTATTTGCGGCGCCAAGATGCTAAAGTATTTTCTGAAGTAGATGGCAGTACCGAGCTAAGTATTGGTGCTAATATCATAACCATAGCAGCAATAGCTGATAGAATAGAGATAGACTCCAAAGGGAAAGTCACTATTTTGGATTATAAAACTGGAGCGGCCCCTAGTCAAAAAGAAGTTTTACTTGGCCTGTCTCCACAACTAGTAATAGAAGCAATAATTGCTTATGAAGGTGGTTTTAATTTGCCAACTAATTATGATTTAGGTGAGATTGTGATTACCTTTGTCAAAATTGCTAGCTCTAGCCCGTATTTGCAAATGAAAGAAATTAAATTATCAGCCAAGGATATTATAAAACATAAACAAGCGATGCTTAGATTAATTGAGCATTACGTAGAAAATCAAACCTATGCAATCCAGCCAAGTATTGCAAAATACGATGATTATTGGCTGCTGGCAAGACGAGATATTGAAGTTGGTGGCAGTGCTTCATGAGCGCTGGTATTTAATGTAAAGTGATAAAAAATATGACAAATAAATTTGGGCAACTAGAAGAAAGTATTTATTATCTTCACGTTGATGAGTTAAAAGAATTATGTACCAAATTGTTACTTTCTTGTAGAGGTAAAAAAGGGGAATTAGTTCATAGAATAATTCACTTTGCCAAGACTGGAGAAAAAATAATATCTATAAAGTTTCCAGAAGTTTCATACGCTAAGCAAGGTATCGCCTATGAAATTTCAAAAGACTCCTTGATACTAAAGGGTGCTTATAAAAACGATCTAAAAACTCGCTTATTTTTTAAAGAATTAATTGGTCAGCATTTTCACTTTACCGCATTTGGGCAAGATTGGACAGCTAGACGTTGGTTAGAAGGTAGGCCTCCAACCTACCTGGAATTTGCACATATGTGGCAACAAGAGTATGAAGACAGGAAAAAGCACAAAGCCAATCTTAAATTAGAGTGGGCATATTTGAGTTTTATTCAAAGATATATCAATCAATTTCCTAATGCCACACGAAAAGACATATCAGAAAGATGGCATAAAGAACGACAAAAACACAAAGATATTGTTTTTGTGTATTTTCAAGCTCATTAAGAATTTTTACAACAAAATCCATGATAATTTAAGTCGTGATCAATTTCTCTTGCTACTGTACTAGTATAGTAGTACAGTATAACATTAAGTGTAATAAATCGGACCAATACATGACTATGAGTAAGAACGAAATCAGTCTTCTTAATGCGATAATCTCAATTAAGGACAATGACACTTTAGATAACTTCTTTTGCGATATTCTAACTCCTGCTGAATACAGGTCTTTAAGAGAAAGGTGGAAAGTATGCCAGCTCTTAAACCACGGGCATCTCTCATATAGAGAGATACATAAACTAACAAATGCCAGCCTAACTACCATCGGTAGGGTGGCGAGATTCCTGAAAGAGGAAAAATATGGTGGATATAGAACAATTTTAGACAAATTAGAGTAAATATTATGACAAATTATATTAGAACACTATTACTACTTTCATTTATTTTTGCAGCTTGCAATACGCAAGCAAATGAGTCGATAAAAATATACATAAATCAACTAGTTGCTCACCCAGCTCTTGATAAAACGGCACAAGGTATAATGGATACGCTAAACGAGTACTCAAAAGCAAAATCACTGCGAATAAATCTTCAGATATACCTCAAGCTGCAATGAAAATTTGTGCTCAAGTAGATGCTGTATTTATTAGTAATGACAATACTGCATTAAGCGCAATTAAATCGATTGTTAAAGAAGCTAACAAATATAAAATCCCAGTATTTGTCAGCGACACTGATGCAGTAAAAGATGGAGCAATCGCAGCTCTTGGACCTAATCAGTATGAAGTTGGAAAGCAGACGGCTGGTATTATAATTCAAATTCTTGAGGGTAAGAATATTGGTAAAATAGATGTTCAGTATCCTAAAGATAATGAGCTTTATTTGAATGCTAAGGCGGCAAAAGTTATAGATATAAATTTTTCGCAAGAACTATTAGAGCAAGCAAAAAATGTTATATACTAGACATCAGGCCTCACCGGCTTCTTGTGGATATAAAAGCAAATAGGTGAGGGATTTAGGACTTGATAAGTGGTAAAAATTATATATTTTTTCCACTTATCGTTATAGAATTATGGTATCGTGATACTGATTTAAACATAAAATTTATGTCCAGAAACCGAACATTAGATGCCCTATCGGCAGCAGCAAAAAAAATCGGTAAAGAAATAGACGGTCAACGAGAATCTCTATCTAAGGAATTTCAAGCCCAACAACAATTAAATAGTGATGATCTAGATTTAATGAAAGAGCATCAAGAAAAATTTGATAAAGTGGCTGAGAAATTTGATAAATTACTAAACGAAGTAGATAAAGATTCAGAAGTGCTAAGCGTAGCAGAAGCGCGTCGACAAATGCATCAAGCACAAGACGGGGTTCCATATATTAAAGCTAGGGCAAATTATAAGCAAGCAGTTGAAAATGAGCGTGCAGAAAAGAATATGGAGCGATTTGTCGATTCGTTCATTATGCCAGTGATTGATGATCTGCTTGATGCTCACAAAGGTGGTTCTGGTATTTCAATAAAGGAAATAAATATTGGGGTTGAGAAGATACTGCAAGAAATGTGCAGAAATGGCATTATTTCGGTGTCAGATAAGTTAAATTATCAATATAAGGAAGATGAAAACGGTAAAACTGCTTTTGCAAAAGATATAGAAGCGTCATTAAATCTACGAGATGAGTCACAAAAACTAAAATCACCAGATCTAAAATCTTTAAAAGATAAATTATTGCATTTTGTAAGTAAAATATGCACTTCAATCGGTCAACCGCAGCTTGTTAAACATTGTCGCAAACATATGAGCCAGGAAGCTCAATCACAGTTTAAAATATCTGAACAAGCATTTTCTACACTTCTTGCAAAGGTTATCAAGAGTTTAGATCAAGGGCAATCAAAGCCTATTAAACGCTTAGATCAAGTTGTTAATGAGAAATTTACTGATCGCGCCAAAGGTCATAAGTCTAAATCCGGTGCTATGAGTATTTA
>JAAFHP010000064.1 GCA_013298405.1 Alphaproteobacteria bacterium
AATTTGGTGATTGGTCGGTTACTTGTTCGCCAGCTGATGATAAAGCCAAAACTCCTGAAATTTGTCTTCTAAATCAACAAGTTAACATAACGAATGAGAAGAAAGAACAACAACCTATAGCTCTTTTTCAATTGGCTTATGTTGGGCCAAAAAAGGATTTAAACCTAATACTCACCCTGCCACTTGGAGTAAGAATTGAGCCTGGTACTTCTATTATCAGTTCAAAAAAGTTAATAGTTCCTGGCAAATATACTACATGCACAGCAAATGGATGCCAAGCAGTTGCGGTAATCTCAGATTCGGACTTAAAGTCAATTTTAGCTGCGGCAGAGAATGCAGTTGCATTTATGAGTTATGAAGGGAAGCAAATGGTGTTGCCTTTTTCTGCTAAGGGTTTAGATGAAGGTCTAAATTATATTAAGTAGTAAATTATAGTATCATTTGATCAGGCAGAGTCTATGTGTTTTAAACATACATAGACTCTGTAAATACTTTATGTAATAGTTTGTTTTCATTTTCCTTAAGAGTAATAGATAGTGTATACTGCTTAACTGTAAGTCCTATATAGGTTGCGTGGATAGTTGTGGGTATTAGTTTATGAGAAAAATAATTACTTTTATATTTTTATTGTTTTTATCTTCTATGGCATATGCTGATGTGCCCCGTCCATGGCAGATAGATTTTCAAGACGCAGCAAGTCCTATTATGTATGAGTTGCACCATTTTCATAACTTTTTATTGATAATTTGCACTGCAATAGTTTGCTTTGTGATTGTGCTCATAGGTTACGTTATATTTAGATTTAATGCTAAATCTAATCCAGTACCTGCAAAATTTTCTCATAACATTACAATTGAGGTTATTTGGACTGTAATACCAATTATTGTCCTAGTTATTATAGCAATACCTTCTTTTAGAATCTTGAGATTAACAGAGCATATTCCTCAGGCAGAAATGACTGTAAAAGTGCTTGGATCTCAATGGTACTGGACATATACTTATCCTGATTATAATGACTATACTTTTGATAGTAATATAATACAAGATAAGGACCTAAAACCTGGCCAATACCGACTTTTAGAAGTAGATAATAGGTTATTCATTCCACAAGGTACTGTAGTTAAATTTCTCATTACTGGTGCAGATGTGATTCATAGTTTTGGAGTTCCTTCCTTAGCTCTTAAAACTGATGCTATTCCAGGTAAAGTGAATGAGGCATGGACTAGAATTGATAACAAAGGTGTATATTACGGCCAATGTTCTGAATTATGTGGTATAAAGCATGGTTTTATGCCGATTGCAATAGAAGTGGTAAGTAAAGAAGAATTTAAGCAGTGGATTGAAGCTAAAACTAAACCAGAAGGCGGGGTTGCATTACAAGAAGTCTCGGCTAAATAGTGTTAGTTGGATAGATATCAATTTGATAAGAGTAAATAAAAGGTAAGGTAGGATTGATTATGGGTGATCAGATGCATGATGATACGCCAAAAGGCATAAGAAGATGGATAATGTCTACTAATCACAAAGACATAGGGACAATGTATGTGACTTTTGCAATTATGGCAGGGATTGTAGGTGGGTTGTTTTCGGTGTTATTTCGCTTGCAACTTGCTCACCCAGGATCCAATTTCCTAGGTGGTGATTACCAATTCTACAATGTATTGATTACAGCACATGCATTAATAATGGTGTTTTTTATGATTATGCCTGCTTTATTTGGCGGTTTTGGTAATTGGTTTGTACCATTACTAATTGGTGCTCCTGATATGGCGTTTCCAAGGATGAATAATGTCAGTTTTTGGTTGCTTGTACCATCGTTTATTTTGCTAGTAGGTTCAAGTTTAGTAGATGGTGGAGCAGGTACTGGATGGACTATTTATCCACCACTTAGTAGCGCGGCCGGGATGCCTGGCGCTGCTGTGGATATGGCTATTTTAAGCCTGCACCTTGCTGGCATGTCATCGATATTAGGTTCAATTAATATGATTGTAACGATATTTAATATGCGTGCTCCAGGTATGGGAATGTTTAAAATGCCATTATTTGTCTGGTCCATACTAATTACCGCTTTTTTACTAGTACTAGCGCTACCAGTTTTAGCTGGAGCCATAACTATGCTACTAACCGATAGGAATTTTGGCACTCACTTTTTTACTCCAGATGGAGGAGGAGATCCTGTTTTATTCCAGCATCTCTTTTGGTTTTTTGGGCATCCTGAAGTGTATATTATTATTCTTCCAGGGTTTGGTATTGTTTCTCAAGTAATATCAACATTTTCTCGTAAACCTATTTTTGGTTATACCGGGATGGTTTGTGCAATGGCTATTATTGGGTTTGTCGGGTTTGTAGTTTGGGCGCACCATATGTTTACTGTTGGCTTGACCTATGATGCATTGCTATATTTCACAGCAGGCACCATGGTGATTGCCGTGCCAACTGGCATTAAAATATTTAGCTGGATTGCTACTATGTGGGGTGGTTCTATTACATTTAAAACCCCTATGCTATTTGCTATAGGGTTTTTAATTTTATTTACTCTTGGAGGAGTCACTGGAATAGTACTTTCAAACTCAGCAATAGATCGAGTCTTCCATGATACTTATTATGTCGTGGCACATTTTCATTACACTATGTCTCTTGGAGCACTATTTACAGCCTATGCCGGATTTTATTATTGGTTTGGCAAAATGTCTGGTAAGGAATATCCTGAATGGATGGGGAAAATACATTTCTGGCTTACTTTTATTGGGGTAAATCTTACTTTCTTTCCACAACATTTCTTAGGCCTTGCTGGGATGCCACGTAGAATCCCAGATTATCCTGATGCTTTTGCTGGATGGAACTACGTTTCTACCGTTGGATCACTGATCTCTATGGCAGCCGCATTCTTTTTTGTATTTATTGTATTTTATACATTAAAATTTGGAAAGAAATGTGCAGATAATCAATGGGGAGATGGGGCTGATACTTTAGAGTGGACAGTGCCTTCACCAGCTCCTTATCATACTTTTGAAAAACAACCTGTAATCAAATAATAAATGGCAAAAAATATTGTTACTGATGATGTAGTTGATTTTCAGGCTGATATATTAAGCAGTGAAACTAAGGTTAGGGACTATTTTGCTTTGATGAAACCTAGGGTAATGTCTTTGGTTGTATTTACTGCTTTTTGTGGCCAGCAGCTTGCTTTTGGAACTATTCACCCTTTAATTGCGGTATCGTCGATATTGTTTATTGCAATTGGTGCAGGATCCGCTGCGGCAATTAATATGTGGTATGATAGGGATATTGATGCCATTATGAAAAGGACACAAAAAAGGCCATTAGTCAGAGGTGTTATTAATCCAGACGAGGCTTTAGCGTTTGGAGTAGTGACCGGGGTGTTATCTGTATTGATGATGGCGATTTGTGTGAATATAATTTCGGCAATTCTATTAGCGATTACCATATTATATTATATATTTATTTATACAATCTGGCTTAAAAGAAGTTCGGTACAAAATGTGGTAATAGGTGGGGTAGCTGGCGCACTTCCTCCTATGATAGGTTGGGCATCAGTTAGCGGTGATATTTCATGGCAATCATTTTGCTTATTTGCAATTATTTTTCTGTGGACCCCGCCACATTCGTGGGCTCTAGCACTTTTTAGAGTTCAAGATTACAAGGATTGCAATATTCCTATGATGCCAGTAATAATGGGTGAGTCGTATACAAAAAAGCAAATGCTTATTTACAGCGTTCTTATGTTTGCTATTAGTCTGATGCCATATTTCTTATTGATGGCAAGTAGCACTTACTTAATGCTTGCTGTTGTACTTGGCAGTGGTTTTATGTATTATTCTGTCATGGTATTTTTTGATGAAAATCATAAATATGCTAAGAAATTATTTTGGTATTCAATAATATATCTTTTTCTTATATTCCTATTTTTAATGCTTAAAGTTTAGGGCGCCGTCAAGTTAATGGTATTTTACTCACTGCACAGGATATAAGTAATAATTTAATAGGAGACTCTGGTGCCCAGATTTTTTATAATTCTCTGACTAGTTGGTTTCGTCCATCCCTTAAATATCTTGATGTCTCAGAGAATAATATTACAGCTACTGGTAGAGAATATCTTGTTCAAGCAGAACCTAAATTAGCACTCAATTTATTTGTGTTTTAAGGTCGCGATAAAAATTTTCGTGCACCCCTAGCGCCAAAAGTATTATCGAGGAATCTTGTTTATCATATTTATAAGCAAGAAGAGTAAGGCGGTCTATCATATGAAATTTATATACACGTACGCTAGACAAATCCCCGACTTTTTCTGTGCCAAGCAAAGGATCAGACAAAATAGCTTTAACAGCTTTATCTAGACAAATTTTTTGATTAGTATGTAATTTTTTTTACTGCTTTTTTAAAAATAGTAGTTTGAAGAATTTGCATGATTCATTTGCTATCAAATGAGTATTGTTCAATTTTTCCATGAGATGTTTCATCTAAAGCGAACAGTATGTCTTTAATAAAGCTGCAGGGCAAATCTGGATTATCTTCAGCTATTTTCCCAATCCGAGACCAATGCTCAATTTGTTTAGGTATTGATCTGTTATCAATATTAGCGTAACGCTTAGCTTGCTTTATTAACTTATCTGATAATTTTACTACTGCCGACATAAATCACCTTTTTTACTAAGAATTCTTGTATGATATCATAAAAAGTTGTTATATACGACCTTTTACTGCAAGCGTTTAGGAAATATTCGTATATTGAAAAAACTATACGCCGTTCTGGCATCGTCAAGTCAAAATTGAACAAGTTAAGCAGCCCTGTTAAAATATGTAATTTGAGCGTATCCAAGTTTGCGTGCTGTAACAAACGCTGAATAATCATCATATGCATTGACAATTACGCCCTCGATTTTTTCAGGAAATTCTTGGCGCAGGGTTTTGAATATATAGTCAATTACACGCATACCGTAATATCTTGTACTGCCAATGGGATTAGTAAGGGTTACTTTAGCATTAAGGCCTTGAAGAAAAATTCTTGCATCCTTTAAGTTCTCAATTTCATACAACATAAATCACTCCTCTTAAACACTTCTTAGAATATTAGTGACCACGCCCCAAATATGAACTTCAGAATTTTCTAGAATGGGGATAGGGTCAAAATTTAAATTTTCAGGTAATAAAAACGGCTTTCCTTTTATATACCCTAATCTTTTGACTGTGAGCATTCCATCAATGGCAGCAACAACAATTTTACCTTCAATAGGTGTAATACTGCTATCTACAATCAATTTATCTCCTTCGTATATTCCAGCTTCAATCATCGAAAGACCGGTGACTCTAACGCAGAAAGTTGTTTGGGGGTTTCTTATTAGCAAGCTATTCATATCTAGCATATCTTCAATATGCTCCTCAGCTGCAGAAGGGTAGCCGGCTTCTACATATGAACTAAATAATGGAATTTTATAACCGCCATTAACTGAATAATCTTTCACATCTTCAACTAAATAATCTGGAACTCTTATTGCAGTTGTTGTTGTCCCATAGCGGCCTTGTCCTTTTGGCCTACCTGCTCCAGTTCTTTTTCCACCATGTTCCATATAAGCCCTATAAAATAATACTTGAAATGTGTACAATTATTGTATAGCATACGTTTATACTGGATGTAAATAAAAAAATAGGAAAGGTTTTATGATTTCATCACAAAGAACAACAATACTATATCAGTTAATTAGTAATTTAAAATTGAAATTGATCGACTTTATTACTAATTGTAGTTTAGTTGATAATAATGCTAAGGCTAGAAAGTCTTATACTAATATGGTGCTAGATTTTGCTATTGAACTAATTAAATATAAACCATTTATTTATGTATCAGCTTTAATCCTATTCCAATTGTCGCTATATGATTTTGATATTAATGAGTATATTCATTTCTAATTAAGATTTCAGTTGATTATAAAGTTCTAGTAAGATGGTGATTTGGAGGGATTGTACTTCAACCCCATAAGGGTTCAGAGCTAAAAGTCAAATAACGATGTCACTGATATAGCAATTAAGCCTGTCGTTGGAATGGTTATAGCCCATGTTAAAAATATTCTATTCATTATTTTCCAGTTTGTACTCCAAAAACTACTTGACACACCAACTCCTGCAATGGCGCCTGTAACTGTGTGCGTAGTGGAGACTGGTAATCCAAAATCTGTAGCAGAAAAAATTACTATTGCAGCCCCTGCTTCGGCGCAAGATGCACGTGCTGGATCCAGCATGGTAATCTTTCGTGCCATTGTGTATATAATTCTCCAACCACCACATAATGTGCCAATTCCTATCACTGCATGGCATGAAATAACTACCCAAAAAGGCACTGTGAATTTCTGCTCCTGGAGCGAGGCGGAGTATAATAACAAGCTAATAATCCCCATAGTTTTTTGTGCGTCATTACTCCCGTGAGATAAACTTAACATCGCAGAAGATAATAACTGTACGAATTTAAAGCAGCGGTTTTTAATCTCTTCGTCCCAGTGTTTTGTGAGTCTTATCATCAACGCAGAAATTAGCATACCGATCAATATTCCTATCAATGGTGATAAGATAATTGCGGATAGTACTTTTATCAGCCCGTCTATCTTTAAAGTTGCCACACCGCTTTGCCCAATTGCAGCCCCAATAATACCACCAATAAGAGCGTGAGAGGAGCTAGAAGGGAGCCCAACATACCATGTTAGTGTATTCCATATAACAGCACTTAAAAGAGCCGCAAAGATAAGAGCTGGGCTGACGACCTCAGTATCAATAAGACCGGTACCTATAGTATGAGCAACTGATAATTTAAAAAATAGGAAAGCAATAAAATTAAAAAACGCCGCCCATATCACGGCTTGAATAGGTGTTAAAACACGCGTAGCTACTATAGTTGCGATTGAATTTCCTGCGTCATGAAATCCATTGGTAAAATCAAACACAAAGGCTAAACCAATGACAAATAAAATAAACCCTAAACTATATTCCATCGAAGAATCTACTATTAAGTATTATCTCGAGAATCATCCTACTACCCAGAAGCAAAATATGCAACAAGTGACGAGTGGTTTACCGTCACTTGTTGCTGATAAGAGCTAAAAGTTGTTTCTTATAATATCTGCTAATTAGTTTAGCTAAATGATATCATGGGCATAAAGTTGATAAATATTTTCTGAATCTAGGCCAATTAAATCTGCATCAATATTCCCTAGATCTAAACATGATTTATCACTAAGAAATTTCTGCACCTGCGTACTACAAGTATCTTTTAAATTATCCCATATTTCCGCCCCTAGATCTACACCATCTTCTGACTCAATCTCATCTGCTTTGTGATTAAAAAATATGGAAACTAGTTTGCTATGTACTATTTGTAATAAGCTTTTCTTTGATAATTCTTCTTGGGCTTGAACTTCTTTTAGTGCTTTTTGTAATGCTTCTTCTTCTCTAGCTTCAGCTGCACTGATTTTTAGAGCTTTCTCTAGATCACCACCTTTTTGTACTGCTTTTGCTTTAGCTAATTGTACCGCAGCGTCTTTAAAATACCCTGTTAAATTTAAGCCGAAAAGGCCTTCGATTACGTCTGCTCCGCCTAAATCTTCAAGTGAAACTACTTTGCTCATAGCAAATGCAGCATCAAATCCATAGGCTTTAAATTGGGCGATGCTCACATGCATAC
>JAAFHP010000065.1 GCA_013298405.1 Alphaproteobacteria bacterium
TATTTTGTTATATTTTTCTTAAATCAGGCAAACATGCATCGTAAACATAGAATCTATTTACAAAATACATCCATTTTCTTTATTTATTCTCTAATTGGGCTTACGCTCAAAAATATAATATTTATATGCATTTATCATACCTGAAAACAGTGATTCAGATTGCCTTTAACTAGTAAAATTTATATACCAACAAACAGTGTTTAGCAAATAGTATTTATGTCAAATAACAGCAACATATCCGCTTTTTTAGCATACTTATCGTGCTATGTTGTATATTTCCTGATGTTTCATCTTGATGATGGGTATTTGCAATCAGTTTATAGTATGCAAAATATATCAAATTATGAAAGTGATATGATTATTTTTCATGAATTGATTGGCGCTGTTGGTGGGGCTTTGTCTATGCTGATCTTGAGTCGATTTTTTTCATTAAGAACTCTGTCAGTTATAGGTACTTCTATTTATGTAATTACCTGTATAATTCTTCGTTTTACTGTGATTGATAGTCATACAAATTACTACTATTTTAGCATATATATAGCAGGTTATTTACTTGGTTCAGGCTCTTTACTATTGCATATTTTTTATCGAACCAATTTTGGTCATATTATTTCGGTAGTGGGCATAGCTTATTCGTTCATTATTTCACTTATGATTTATGAACTATTTTCTATATTTGTTAACTTGGGTTCGGAATTACCCCTTATAACTTTGGTTATTTCTGACGCCACATTAATAGCATGCTTTATCTTTTTGGTGAGAAAATATGATGTATTTTCAGATCATATAGATTTTCTTGAGTACAATTTTATTATGATTATTAATAACATTAGCCTTGAAGTAGTTGTTTGCTATTGTTTATCTTATATTACAGCCTTTATTATCAATGGATACAGCCTTTACTTTGTTGATCAAGGGTTCTTTATCGTTTTCGAAAATAGTGTAATATTTCATATCATGATGTTAACTGGCTTTGTCGCAATTTCAACAGCATTCTGGGGTAAAAAAATTAAAATCTACAAGCTGAATTTCTATATATTGCTAATAATTCTCTTGGCTCAATTAACAATAAATTATTGGCTTGCTGAGTTTAGTTTAGCTTTTACTATATGGGTAATGCAATTTTACTTGATTGTGTTATTACTAATTTTAAACTTAATCTTAATAGCAGATAAATTTGAGGGGCAATATAAGCTTATTTCAGTAATGATATATCTTTGTTACTTGGCATCTGGTTTTATGTCCGGCTATGTTATGTCTAGAGATAATGAACTAGAGTTAGCTATAGAAAACACTTTTTTACCAATGTGTTTGGTGATCATAATAACATTTGCATATTATGCTTATAATTATTGGAAGAAAAAGTTATTTAAATTTTGAAGGTGTTATTAGGGGATGAATAAATTTACAAGTGATGAGATTATTGAAAATTGTCAAAAAGCGTCAGTTTATTATCAACAAATTCTTATACAGATGCTAAACAATAAAGATATTAGTTTACCACTAAAATTTATGCTTACAGAGGAGTATAAAGACGCAGTAACTAAAGTAGTTGAACAAACATTCGAGCACCCTGAAAAATTTGTGGATATTAATATTGAATATTTTCAAAAGTTTCAACAATTAGTATCAGGTTCCATAAGTAAGTTTCTAGGTAATAAGTCTGATAGTAGCATGGCTGTTACAGATAAGAGGTTCAAAGAACCTGAGTGGAATCAGAATATATATTTTGATTTCGTTAAGCAGTATTATCTCATAACTTCTAGTTGGATAAATAAAACTACAGATAGTTATGACTTAGATAGTGAAGGAAGAAGATATATTCAATTTTCGGTCCAGCAATTCATAGATGCTATTTCACCTGCAAACTTTGCTTTTAGTAATCCAGTAGTAATTAAAGAATCTCTTGAAACTGGCTTTGAGAATATCGTTAAAGGAATGGAGAATTTTCTTCGTGATATAAGGCAGTCTGGTGGGTTATTTAATGTATCAACGACTGATCCATCATACTTTAAAATTGGAAAAGATATTGCTGCAACTACAGGAAAGGTTATATATCAAAATGAGTTAATACAATTATTGTGTTATCAACCTAAAAATGATGTTTATAAAGTACCATTGCTTATTATCCCACCTTGGATTAACAAGTACTACATACTAGATTTAAGTGAAAATAATTCCATGGTAAAATGGTTAGTTGAAAATAACTTTCAAGTTTTTTTAATTTCATGGAAGAATCCTGATCGTAGTTATTCACGAATTAACTTTGAGGATTACCTAAATCACGGAATAATAGCTGCAATTAACGAAATAAAGAAACTTGGGTTTAGCAAGGTAAATGCTATTGGATACTGTATAGGAGGCACATTACTTTCTATCGCATTAAGTTATTTTAGGCAAAAGAAAGATAATATAATAAATACCGCTTCTTTCTTAACAACATTGATTGATTTCTCTACTCCTGGTGAAATTGGTACTCTGATCAATAAGCATACATTCAAGGTAATTGAGCAAGAAGTGAATAAGAAAGGGTTCTTAGATGGAAAGTATTTATCAAATAGTTTTAGCTTAATACGTGCTAATGACTTGATTTGGTCATTTTTTATAAATAATTACTTACTTGGCAAAGCGCCAGCAGCTTTTGACATATTGTATTGGAATGCTGACTCAACTAATTTGCCAGCTAAAATGTACATGTATTACCTAAAAAACATGTATATAGAAAACAATCTTATTAAAAATAACAACTTAGAAATGCTAGGCCATAAAATAGATATTACCAAAATAGATTTACCAACATTTTCTTTAGCAGCAAAAGGTGATCATATTGCAATATGGAGTGGAGTATATGATGGGTATAAATTGCTCGGTGGCGATAAGACTTTTTGTCTAACTGATGCAGGTCATGTAGCAGGTGTAGTAAATCCTGCAGATAATACCAAATATTCATATTTGATTGGATCAGATATAAGCCAAGATTATCGTGCTTGGCTCAAAACTGCTAAACCTGGTCAAGGTTCTTGGTGGAATCCATGGAAAGAGTGGTTGAAAAAATATAGCAATGATTTAGGTAAATCAATTGACTATAACTCATTAAAGGCTATAGAAGAAGCCCCAGGCAGCTATGTAAAGACTAGAGTATAAAATTATACGAAAAAGTGGTATGTGGTGCACATCGTATTGAGAAATTCTGTGCTATATGAAACGATGGATTCGTTAACAAATTGAGTTCAGACAGAGTTTATATCAAAAAATTAATACGTTTTTAGTGCATCATAATACAACTGCTTTTACTATATAGAGCCAATCATGTCCAACGTCTCCCCAAAAAACCCAAGTACTAGTTAAGATCACAAATCAAGTGTGTAATGCCTTGTCGCTTAGGGTGAGTATGGTTCCATTAATTGTGCTAATTCAACTTAAGCTGCAATTTATTTTTTTGGCAAAGTAACACGAAATATAGAACCTTTATCTTTGACGCCAGTAGCAGTAATTTCACCATTATGGGCGGTAACAACTTTTTTGCATAAAGTTAATCCTATACCTCTTCCACCGGATGGAGTTTTAGTCTTGGAACTAACTGTAAAGGGGTCAAAAATATCCAGTAATTCTTCTTTTGGAATACCAATTCCTTCGTCTTTTACACTAAATTCAACATTATTCTCGTTTGTTGATTTTAATGTAATAGCAATTGTTCCTTTTTTGCAGTATTGGATAGCATTAATAATAATATTATCAATAGTGCGTGCGATATAATATTCATCGCATGAGACAAACAATTTACCTTCAATATTCAGATCAAAATTCTGATTTTCTTTGTTTTTCTCTTCGGTGTATAACTTTCTACAAATTTCTAGTCTTTTGTAGACTAGGTTAGTTAAGTTTACTGCAGTTTTATTTAGTTTATAGTTAATATTTTCAAGCTTTGATAGATCAATCAAATTATTTACTAAACTGGTTAGTCTCTCAGAGCTTTTTGCAATTTCTTGTGTAGCTTGGCGCCTTTGGTTTTCTGTGAATTTGTCATATTTTTCCCATAAAACCTGTCCCATACTAGTAATGCCTGTAATGGGTGTATGTGCTTCGTGTTCAAGATTTCTCAAGAATTCGTTTTTAAGTTCATGCAGTCTAGCTAATTCCTTCTTTTGATCTCCAACCTTACTAGATAAAAATAAGTTATTTTCTTCTGTTAGCTCTTGATATTGTTGCTTGGGCTTAAAGAAAGCAATTAATATACCGCTTAGAAGTAGTAAGGAGTATGTTATTTTGAATTGCAAGCCTTCCATATACTCTGGTAACACGCCTATTCCTCTGTATACTTTATAACATTGAATACTAGCTACCACGCCGCCTATAATCATTAATATAGCAACTTGCCAACGCATTAGAACCGCTAGAGTAATTAAACTTGCCATCAGGATAGTTATCTGAATTTGGTTAAATTGACCAATTACTACCAGCAAACTGCTACTAAAAGCTAAATTATAGAACACTGCTATATTCCATAAAACTGATATAAACACTTTACTTCTGTACTTCTCTGACCAAAATGGATAGGTAATAAATATAGTTGATAAAGTGAGTGCTGAGTAATAGATAAAATTAAGCATCACAGCATATTCTTGTTGTATATCTCTTGAGAGTGAATAGGCATAAGAAAATACTACTACTATGCAAAATAATCCAAAATAGACAAAAATCCTATCCTCTTTTGGGGTGTTGTTCTGGCAGGATTTAGCTAAACTGAAGTTTTTTACTGATTGAATAAAAGAATAGAATTTTCTTTTTCTTGCTAATCTTAAAGCATTAAGTGGCTCTTGGTCTTTAATACCAACCCACCCACCTTTTGCACCTAGTATGTAATGGCTTCCTATGAAAAATATAAAGCTAACTAATGTACCAGGTATACCAGATATTATGTTATATTTAGCTGAAAATAATTCGAAATAAACCACAGTAACAAATCCAGCAGCCATTCCAATTAATAACGCTTTAGCTGTGCTACGAAAACCAAAAATAGCTAATGTAAAAGGTAAAGTGACAATTGGCATATAAAAACTATACACAGACAAAAGTAAATCTAATAAATTCTTTGCAAATAAACTAACTAATAGAGAAGCAAGACCAATAAACAAAGAGGAAAATCGTATTAATCGTAATTGGGATTGTTCTGTAAATTTTATTCCAAGAGATTTGGGCAAATCATAACCCAGTAATATTGCTGAAGAATTGATGTAGGAGTCAGCGGTAGACATAATCATCGCCATAATGCCGATAATAAAAATTCCTTTAAAACCATAACTTAAGTAGTGACCCACTACATATTGCATAACATTATCTGCAGTCAAGTCAATAATATTAGTATCGGCCCTAAATAGCACCCCAATAACGGTGTGCACTAGCGCATCGCAAATAAGAATAAAAAATATAGCTATAAGGAAGGATTTAGATACTTGCAATGTATTTTTAGCCATTGATATTCTTTGAAAAATAGCCGGGTCAAGAAGGGGTACCATTAAAAACAAAGACAAATATAATGTACTGCTCATGCCTTGTTTTTGGGAATCAGAAATTAAGTTGTAATTGAACAATGGATCTGACATTAGTGTGCTAACTATCATATCGTTATTACTGAATGATTTCCATATTAAGAAAGCGGTCATTGGAATGACAACGCCAAAAGCAAAAAACTGAATTAAATCAGTAAAAGTTACTGCCTTGATACCGCCAAAAGAGGAATAAATAATTACTATTAAACTACTTATTGCAGTGGCGTATACCCCGGGAATACCAAGCCATAGATTTAACAAGGCTTGCATAACCAAAAATTGCATTGCAACCCTACCAAGTCCAGGAATTGTGCTAAATATCGCTATGATGGCTCTTATATAGTTGTTTTTATATATACTATGCATCGCCTCGGCTATTGATAATTTGCCTAGAAATTCTGCCATGCGAGGAGCATAAAAATAGGCAATTAGCCCAAAAGATACCGCTTCTGCTAAGCTGCATAACAGAAAGAACACACCCTGTTTATGGGTCTCAGCTATTGTAATGCTAAAATTAGAACCACCAATCCAAGTCGCTGCAATGGTTGCAACAATAGTGGCGGTAGAAAAATTTCTGTTGCCTAAGGAGTATTGTTGGGTATTTTTTATACCACGCCCAGAAAGGAGGCCAAAGATTAAATTTACAGTTAAAAATCCAGCGACAATAATTATATCTAAATTCGATGTCATAAAATTGATAATAATAACTTAAATATGCAATCATAATCGAACTTATCTTAGTTATCAAATAAAACTTTATTGCATAAATAACAAATATGTAAGTTTTTTTAAGAGTGCTAATTTACAACTATAGATTGAAATTTAAATCAAATGAATGTATCATTTTTCAGCGATTGACTTTACTTCTAAAACTTTAAAAAGTAGCCCCATTTTATCTTCATCAATTAATCTATGAAGTTGATTTATCAGAATTGATTGTTCTTCCAATAACGCAAGTTTTGCCAATTCTTTGTATCTAGTCATTATTCCATACTTAAGCAAAAAATCTCTTTGAGTGAGGAAGTTTGTATCATTGATGCCTGACTCACTTGTTGTCTTTAAAAGAGCAAAAAAATCTACATGAGATGACAAGTCAGCCTCACCAATGCTTGAAATTATAGGCCAGTATTTATGATCTTTAACTGCTTGTAGAGTGGGGTTATATTGTGACCTACTTCTGAGATTCGGATCTATATTATATCCATAATCAATAGTAATTATTGCTCCAGTATTCTTTCTAATATGTTCACAAATTGTTCTAAAAATGTATAATGATTCAATTGATTCTTCAAACACCGCTCCATCCGAAGTATTTATGTGTTCAAGCGCTAAGTAATTTGCGAATGCTTGATTTGTTTCAAGCTTATCAAATTTGATTTGGCCATCAATTGGATCAACAATTAAAGTTACCTCATACCATTTATCTTTTACCAGTGTGTATTGCTTTATTGGCAGAGCGTCAAAAAATTCATTAGATATTATAATTGTAGGTATTTTTGGTAGATCATCTAACTTTTGTATCCATGTTATTTTTTGATTGTACCCCTGAAGTGATTCCTGTTGTTTTTTGATTAGCCAAGAATTTATATCAAATAAAAGTATATTAACCTTGCTAGCAGTTATATTGCTAACTTTATCTAGAGTTCTTAATATATCACTCATTAGAGTCCCTTTACCTGGCCCCAATTCACATAAACAGAATTCTTGAGGAGAACCTAAGCTTTGCCACTGCTCAATAATCCATAATGCCAGTATTTCTCCAAATAGTTGAGATAGTTCAGGCGAAGTAATAAAATCACCATCAACACCTATTTCTTGTGTTTTTATATAATAAGAATCAGAGTTTATAGACATGGCTTCTTGTATAAACTTATCAAGTTTAATATGCCCCTCTGCTTCAATTATGCTTCTTATTTTGGCGTCTATTGCCATTTCTATAGTTTTTATAAATTAATATTATA
>JAAFHP010000066.1:2500-7448 GCA_013298405.1 Alphaproteobacteria bacterium
AGCTAGAAAACTATTGATCGCCATCGACTCAAGACATTTTTCATATCTCATCGACTCAATATCATAGCCACCTTCGCGTTTAGAGATCTTATCTTCCTTGGCTTTTACTAAACTTAAATGACCAAAAGTTGGGGGCGCGCTTTCAAGCGCTTCAAACATTTGAATTTGAATCGCTGTATTACTGACATGATCTTCTCCTCTGATGACGTGTGTTATATTGTAATCAACATCATCAATAGTTGAGCATAACATATAAGTCATAGTGCCATCTGCTCTGATAATCACTGGATCACTTAGATTACCACCTGCATATTTAATTTCTCCTTTGACCATGTCCTGCCAAATTATATCCTTATCTTTCACAAGAAATCTATAATGAGGTTTGCGCCCTTGTTTCTGATAATTCTCAATTTGCTCTTTCGTTAACTTAAGAGCCGCCCTATCATATATTGGTGGTTTACCACTTGATAATTGGAATTTTCTTTTGATTTCTAGTTCTTCTGGAGTTTCATAGCATGCATAGAGTCTACCAGAAACAATTAATTTCTGTTTGCACTCTTCATATCTTGTGATTCTACTAAGTTGATTAAAACTTGAGTCCCAGTCCAGTCCAAGCCACTTCAGATCCCTCTCTATTTCTTGTTTATACTCTTCTTTGCTTCGTGCAACATCAGTATCATCCATACGAAGAATGAATTTTCCACCATGCTTCTTGGCATATAACCAATTAATTAAGGCTGTTCTGACATTCCCTATGTGAAGCTTACCGGTCGGAGAAGGTGCAAATCGTGTGATTACTTGGGTCATATAATTTGATTTATAAAAAAAACGTATGCTATCATATTACTTGAAATCGAGCAATAGCATCAGAAAAAGATAGAAGTTCTAGGTAAAGAAAAATGACTGTGCAGAAGATATGGTTTAACGATATTAGTAAGCTATCGCAAATAAAGCTTAAGAAAAGTTATTTTGAGACAATTGAGAAAATCTTATCTGAATCAATTAAGCACCAAAAATATAATCCAAACAATCTACAAATTGAAGATGAAGAACCTCGGATTTTGTTCTTAAGCGTAGCAAGAAAGGAAGTAATTGCCAATATTTTTTATCATGGGGGTAATGGACTACAAAATTGTTTAGAAAACCTACTAATACAATTTTACAATGAGTTTGGTGATGCTGATATCGGCGATCTAATAATTAAACTAGATATCGTAACACAGGTTGTAACAATTGATGACTGCAATGAGGATAGTAAATTCCCTTTAGATTGGGGGTTAGAAGGAATTGCGTTTGATGATAAATATAACCTAGCAATTTTACCAGAGCAGATCGCATATAATTATTTACTAAGCAATAAAGGTGAATTGAATATTAACAGAACTTATTATTACCTAGGTAATAATCCTTTTGAAGCTACCAAATTTTTCCAGGTTTTAAGAAATAAAAACTTTAAGGTACATTTATTTAAGACCGAAGGTTACCAATTTGAAAATGGAAAACTCAACCTGCTATATAGAGGGCAAAAGTTACATAACAAATTTGATCAAAATGACCTCGAGAAGTCTATCAATTTGGCAGCAAATTATCTAGCAAATGCAGTACTACCATCTGGTCGGTTTGATTACGAGTTTGCTGTCGATACTAATAGAAGTTTAAGAGATTATAATTTGCTTCGTCACGCTGGCACTACATTTTCAATGATTGAATATTATCTAGCTTTCTCTGACAAGAATATACTACCTTCCATTGAAAGAGCAATGCACTTCATGACTAGATTCTTTGTTCCTGGTATAGAGAATCCAAATACTACATGCTTACTTGAAAGCGGTTCAATTAAATTAGGAGGGAATGGCCTTGCAGCCCTTGCAATATCAAAATATATTGAAGTGACTAAAGATCAGAAATTTACGCAATATTTAAAAAAAATATGCCAATGGATCTTAGAGCAGATGAATGATGATGGTAGTTTTAAGGGGCATGTTCAATATTATCCAAAAGGTAGATATAAGAATATGATCTCAGAATACTATCCTGGCGAAGTTATTTACGGCCTGATGGAATCTTATAAGATATTGGCTGATGAAAATCTAGTGGAAGCAGCGTTTAAGATTGCAAAATGGCTGATTAATGTCCGCGATATATCTACGCCGATAGACAAGTTACCTCATGATCATTGGCTTTTATATGGTTTGAATGAATTATATAGACAAAGACAAGATTTCCAGTTTGTTGAGCATAGCACCAAAATCTGTAGCGCAATAATTAGGAGCCAAAATTTGGATGTTAAATACCCAGATTATCACGGTAGTTACTATAAGGGAGATCCTCGCTCAACTCCAGCAGCAACAAGAAGTGAGGGGTTGCTTGCAGCCTATCAGTTAATTAGTGAGTTTGGGAATGATCAGCAAGTTGCAGAGATAATTTTAGCATGCGCGAAACGAACTATTTCTTTTCAGCTTAGAACCCAATATACAAGCTTGAACACTATCTATCTTCAATATCCTAAGAAAGCACTTGGGGGGTTTAGAACAAGTATTAACAATCACGAAATCAGGATAGATTATGTTCAACATAATCTATCTGCACTGATTGCAATGTATAAACTACTCGATAGCAATTAAACATCATGCCCAATCTACTAGATTATATTTTACCCGACAACCTGAGTTACATAGGTTTTATGGCTAATTTACAGGGTAAAAACCACCCGAAGATGAATTATATTAGAAGTTCCAAGATACAATAATTCTCCTCTAGAATTCAGGGTCTTAATGGTAAGTGACGGGACAAAGTGGAATAGTTTTGATGTGGCGTATTTGGGTTTTGCTGATAGTCACGTTACTAATAGACCTCATGTACTGGATAATAGCGTTGAAACTATATTGATTTTACGTCAATTATACGACAAAATCGAAGCAAATAGACTGATGGATAGAATTATATCATACGCTCAAGACATCACTAAGTTACTTGACAAAATATATCCCAATCAAGTGCTTGAAATGGCTTATGATTTCATCCTAGATCAAGATAAGAATCTATATCTTTTAGAAGTAAATACTAAACCCGCTTTGATTACTCCAATGGCAGCGCTTAACAGTAAGATTTTTGATGTCTTACCAGAAGAGCAAGAAGCATACGATAAATATCTTACACCATACGGAATTATGCTTGCTAAGTTTCTCGAATGTAGATTAATTGAAGAAAGAGGAATAAGCACTTGATTTTGAGCACTACAGCTGCTGATCATGAGTCATTAATATTTACTAAAGACTAGCATTCACCTTTCTAGACCTTTACTTTTTCCAAGAGATGAGACTTGTTTTTTTATCTTTGCCACTTCATCTGAGCCATATTCTTTCGTAGCAGCCTCTTTGCCACCCTCATACTGCATCGCCTTCTTCTCACCTCTGTACGCCATATTATGAGCGAAATTATCTTTTTGGGTTTCTCCCGCAATTCTCCTTGGGTTCATTACCTTATATACTTCATAAATAGCAAAATTCTTAATTACCCTCTTAACATCACTTTGTACTTGCTTACTTAGAGTACTATGTTCAATTTTATTACCTTTTGCATCAAGACCGGCATTAGCACTCAGATTAGCCATAAATTTGCTAGAAATATCATTGATATCTTTTGATACTTGCTCTCCTATTGTTTCGTCATAAGGAGTTTTACCTTTATGCTTTTTCTTTAGGTAGGCCTTGATCAACAAGATAATCTTACTCTGTATTTCATTTAAATCGCTAGTTTGATAAAAAACTTCTTCAATGAGCTGCCCTAATTCTCCTTCTTTGTCTATTTTTTCAATTAACTCAGCTATACGCTTTTGGTCTTCATTATCTGCTTCAGAGATATTAGCAAGCTTCCCTTCTTGCTCTTCATCATCAATCAGTCCCATAATACCCCAATATTACAAATGCTAAACAATGCAGTATACCCAATATTACAATTTCGTTATATTTAAGAGTGTACTACCACTAATGTTTAGTCAAATATGGAGAGTTTAGCATTAGCAACTTGAGAGCACTACTGGGATAAATATATCTACATGCCAAACCAACACACTATTATCAAGAACTTGATTGAAGAATCTTTATTTATTCTTCATTAGATTTCAAATTAAGTTTTGGATCTAATAGTGCTTCCGGTTTATAGGAGGTCTAAATAAATTCCGAGATGACCTATGATATTACCGCACTTAATTTCTATGGCGATATTATAGCTTAATTCTGCTGATTTTGTATTATACTACTACCCCAGTAGAAACTCAAAATTATACTATAACTTCTTTACCATTAAATCACTTTTAGTTCCTATAAACGCCCCTTTTGACACTTCATATTGCCCAACCTTATCAAACCCAGCTTTTTTATACACATGTACCGCTCTTGGGTTATCCTCATCTGGGTCAATAAAAAATGTATCGGCTTTTGGGTCAACACTATCATGGTAAAATTTCATAAACTCAATCAGGGTAGCAGCACCAAGGCCTTGTCCTAAATATTTTACGCTTCCAATTCCAAAGTCTAAAGATACGGTATGCCCTGTTTGCGACATATATTTTAAGTGAACATCTGTTAAATCATCTTGCTCTTTTTCCAAAATGTCAGAGAGTATAAAAGCATACGGTTCATTATCAATGTAACCTATCCAGTATTGCGTAGTTCCAGCAAAATAAGTTTGAGGACGATGATATATAAAATTCAAAATATCATCTTTATGCTCTATGCTATTATCCCAAAATTCCTGAATATGGGACTCAGCCAGCCAATTAAAAATAATATTTTCGTGAGCCTTGTTTGCTTTTTCAAAATGAATATTCATAATATCTCAGGGTATTTAATTGGCCTTGCTCTGTAATACGCTAAGCGTTCTTTATTTGCCTCTGTAATTGCAATATTATGGCAATATATTTTGCTGTTAAAACCACCGCGGAGAG